>NZ_RZQA01000039.1:0-15529 GCF_004022915.1 Mesorhizobium sp. M7A.F.Ca.US.006.04.2.1 | reverse complement strand
AGTGATGCCCTGATAAGCGAGGGCGCAGCGCCCCCGGCCCCGATGTTCGTCATGCCAAGCCCCCAAGCCCTCGATACCACGCCCCTTCCCACGGGAAACGCGGCCTTGGCAAGCAAAGACACGGGAAAACCGGCGTTTTCGGGGCGGATGCCAAGCTTGCGCGGCTCGACAATCCTGGGGCTAACCGGCATTAACCAAATGGACGCAACAGCCGCGTTACGTTAGCGTCGTCTCATCTCAGCAACAGCCGACCCAGAACAGTCCAGCCCTTGTCCTACCTGCGCCCCCTTCCGCTCATCCAGAGAGTTTTTGCGGCACTAGCCCTGCTGGTGCTGCTGGCCGGCTGCGCCACGACGCCGCCCGACAGCGTGCTGGCCGTGCCCGCGCCGGCGCAGAGATATGCGGCCATCGTGGTCGACGCCAGGACCGGCAAGCAGCTGTTCGAGGTCAGCTCGACGGCGCAGCGCTATCCCGCCTCGCTGACCAAAATGATGACGCTGTATCTGCTGTTCGAGGCACTGGAGTCCGGCCGCGTCAGCAAGCAGACGCAGATCCCGGTTTCGGACCATGCCGCCTCGCAGCCGCCGACCAAGATGCGCTTCCGGCGCGGCGAAAGCATCGACGTCGATTCCGCGATCCGCGCCATCGTCGTCAAATCGGCCAACGACGTGGCAGTGGCGGTCGGCGAATATCTCGGCGGCTCGGAGGATCAGTTCGCCGCCATGATGACATCCAGGGCGCGCCAGCTCGGCATGACCAGCACCACCTTCCGCAACGCGTCGGGCCTGCCCGACGATGGCCAGATGACGACGGCGCGCGACATGGCGGTGCTCGGCATGGCGCTGCATCAGCGCTTTCCCCAGCAGTTCCACTATTTCTCCGAAAGCGACTTCATGTTCCGCGGCCGGCTGGTGCGCGGCCACAACGACATGCTCGGCCGCGTGCGCGGCGTCGACGGCATCAAGACCGGCTACATCAGGGCGTCGGGCTTCAACATCGTCACCTCCTACAATGCCGACGGCCGCAATCTGATCGTCGTGGTGATGGGCGCCGACTCAGCCCGCCAGCGCAACGACCATGTCGAAGCGCTGATCCAGCGCAGCCTGTCGCCGACGGCGGACGGCACCAAGACCAGGCTGATGTTCGCCGAGCAGTGAGGAGTGGTCCGCGTAGCGGACAAAAAGCCAATTGCTTGGCTTTTTGAACGACGAACGCCCTGAGCCTGCGAAGGGCGAGCTGCCGGTAGCAAGCATCGCGCTTGGCTGTGCGGGGATGGATATCGATAGGAATTTTTTCTTGACCCTGAGGGCAGCTATGCTACTATTTTCGGTATGGTGCTGAGTCGCGCCAATTGATCGACTGGAAACGTGACCCGCCCGCAAGGTGGGTTTTTTGTTGCCCGCCGCCCTGCAGAACCTTGTGCACGTTGGCAGGACAGCGCCCCCTCTGTCCTGCCGGATCTTCGTCGCTCGGAAAGCCAAGCAATTGGCTTTCCACCCGCTGCGCGGACCGCTCCTCAACCCCCGCAAGGGGGGAGATTGGCAGCTTCGGCGCTCCGCTCACTCCTGTGACGGTGGAAATTGGCGAAAGCCGGGACAACAGCCAATCTCCCCCCTTGAGGGGGAGATGTCCGGCAGGACAGAGGGGGGTGATTGGCGCAAACATCGGGCAAGTTCTTCCCGCTCCGGCCAATCTGGAACGTCTCCACCCGCCCCGAGGGGCGAGCCGCCGCCAGCCACATCGCCTTCTCCGATCAAAAACACTTGTCCGGCCTGCGAAATCCGTGCCCGGCGCTGGCTATGCGCCGCCACCTCTGTCTATCGTCGCCCAGCACCCTCAGGAGCCCACCATGAGCACCGTCCCCAAAACGCCCGAACAGGCGGCAGACAATCAGAACGATGACGGCGGCGAGTATTTCGAGGCGCCGATCGTCGGTGAGCTGGAGGCCGATCCGGTATCGGACGAACACTTCGACACGCCCGAAGTGCCGGACTCCGAACCGGCAGGCCCCGGCGCCCACCGTGGCAAGCCGAAGAAAAAGCCGTCGGCGATATCGGGCCGCAAATTCCGCAAGCGCGATCTGGTGCGCATCGACACGCTGCGCCCGAGCCTCGCCGACCGCATCCGCTCGGACCATCCCGACCTGCCGGCCGGCGCCCGCATCAGCCGCGCCGAGCTCGGCCGCTACCGCATGCGCTATATGGAGGAGCTGCTGCAGCAGGAGCACGGCGAATTCTCCGAGCTCGACCGTCAGGTGGTCGAATCGATCGCCAGGCAGGACACGATTTCCGAAAACTCGGAAGAAGAATTCGAGGAGCACCGCACCTTCGCCGACCGCGTCTCCGATAACATGGCGGCCTTCGGCGGCAGCTGGTGGTTCCTGATATCGTTCGGCAGCGTGCTGCTGGTGTGGATCGGCATCAATCTGGTCGCCGGCATGAGCGCCGCTTTCGATCCCTATCCCTTCATCCTGCTCAACCTGCTGCTCTCCTGCATTGCCGCCATCCAGGCGCCGATCATCATGATGAGCCAGCGGCGGCAGGAGTCCAAGGACCGCCTGCGCTCCTTCAACGACTACCGCGTCAACCTCAAGGCCGAGCTCGAAGTGCGCCATCTGCACGAAAAGCTCGACTACCTCATCTCGCGCCAATGGACGCGCCTGGCCGAAATGCAGCAGATGCAGCTGGACGCGATGCACGAACTGGCGGGCGCCAAGAAGCCGAAGCGGGCGGTGCGTGGAAGGCGGACGGTGAAGGCGGGGGCGGTAACCTCATAGGCCGCAGCCTGGAGCACCGGGCCAAGTCGCTACGCCAATCTCCAATTGCCCGTTGAAGCCCGCGCCCGCTTCCGCTAAGAAGCCGTGACTTGCCGGTTCACCGGCTGGTTCGTTTTCCGGATTCCGGAAAGCACCCGTAGCTCAGCTGGATAGAGCGCTGCCCTCCGAAGGCAGAGGTCACAGGTTCGAATCCTGTCGGGTGCGCCAAAAACCAAGGGTCCGTTTCGGGGCACTGCGTTTGTCGTTGGCAGCTTTGCGGTCGAGCAGGCTCACGCGGCCCTTCAGCCCTTCAAAGGCATAATTCTTCTCAACCGCCAGCCAGGGCAACCGCCAGCGTTCGGCGGCGAGGGTGTCGCGAGCCCGCGAATGGGCCACCTGCGTCGTGAAGAAGGTGCACCCCTCATTGCTCGGCTGCCGGCCGGCCGTCGAACCACATGTAATAGGAGGCGATGAGCATTTGGCGCCCCTCGAACGCGTCCAGCAATGTTACCGACCCGACACCGACCGGAGTGGGTGCACCCTATCTCCACTTATGAGGCACCGTGCCGTTCTCCCGCGGCTGGGGAGCGCCTAGAGCATCAGATAGATGATCCGGCCCAGAGCGCCAAAAAGCAGCGCGAAGGCTGCAATCGACTGGACGAAGAAGCCGGGATAGCGCTTCAAGGGCGCGGTGCGATACCCTACGAAATATGCAATCCGACCTATCATCCAGAGCAGCCCAAGGCCGGAAGCCCACGCGGCATTCCAGTAGATCGCGAACAGCCACATCGACGGCATAAAGATAGGAAACCATTCCACCGCGTTGGCATGTGCCCGGATGGTTCGTTCAAGGAGCGGGTCGCCGGTCATTGCGGGCGCCAGTATGCCAGTCTTCTTGTGGGTTCTCGCGACCGTCACCGCCATTCCGAATATCATCAAGCTACAAAACAGCGTCACGAGAGCTACCGGGTAAAGCCGTTCCATGTTTGCCTCCTCTCATGGTCGGGACAGTAGGCAAGCAAAGGTTATCGGCAAGGGCAAGGCGCAGGCAGATCTTTCCTGACAGCCAGCGCCAATAAGAGCCGGGTTTGTCAGTTACATAATTGCCCTTTTTGTTAATCATCCGAAAACGATGGGCAAGTTGGAATGCCATCAGCGTTCCTTCCGTGGGGGCGGTGATGGCCATCGACATACCGCCGTGACCGGCCTGCTGCCGAAAGGTGGCGGCATTTTGTTGCGCGATTGACACGCTGCCCGGCGGAAGGCAAAGAGTGACACATTATTGGCAAAGGGGAATGTCGATGAAGAAAATCTATCAGAAGCCCGTTTTCACGAAGCGTGAGCGACTGTCGTCAGTGACGGCTTCGCCCAGTTCATCCGGGATTATCGATTAACCAAGAGAGTTACAGTTTTGGAAAGCCCGCTGCCGAAAGGTGGCGGGCTTTTTGCTTTCTCCAGGAAACGACAGCCGATTCCGCAAGTCGGCACCGCCAACGTCAATTTCAAGTTCGGCAGACGCAACTGCCTGTGGGACCGCGTGCAGGGCACGGTTAGCGGACCAGTGCCGAAGGCCTGAAGAAAGACAAGGCGGAATGGTTCAAGCCCGGCCTTGTCGGACGGGTGCGAAGAAATGCGTCGCCATGCGAAGCTGCTGGACTGCCCGGAGGAGAAGTAATGCCCGTGGTAAAAAGGCCCCCTGAAGCGCGAGAACAGGCTCTGCACTCGCGATCTAGACCATCAGGCTTAATTGCTGGATTCCTGTTGTGCCGGTAGCGTAATCGGGCTGGGGTGTCCAGCACTGGCCGGCACGGCGTGTCCAACCCCAAATTCGCAACCGTGCCGGTCTGTTGCACAATGGGAATGAATGTCTCGGGCTTCGACTTTGACCCCCCTTCCGCGCAAGAATCGTCTGCATTGCCGCCATCAGCTCTTCGTCCCACCGGTCAGGTTTCCCTAACGGTCGAAGGTAAGCCAGCGCGGGCCCGCCGAGTCGCGTTACCCCGCCACCGCCCGCACACTCTCCCGCTCCACCAGCGGACACTCCAGCTTCGTGATCGGATACCGCCCCCGTCCAGGCGCAGCCGGCGCCTCCAGCTGTTCGATCGCCCATTGGCCCATCGCCATGTGCGGCAGGATCGAGGTGGTCAGCGGCGGGAACAGATGGCGGGCGATTTCCTCGTCGTCGTAGCCGACCACGGAAATGTCTTGCGGAATGTGCAGGCCGGCCTCCTTCAGCGCTTCGTAGCAGCCGATCGCGGTGCGGTCGTTCTGGCAGAAGATGGCGGTGGGCTTATCCCTGAGCGCCAGCAGCTTGACGGTGGCGGCATAGCCGGCGCTGGCCGACCAGTCGCCCTCGACCACCAGCTCGGGATCGAACGGAATGTCGGCCGTGGCGAGCGCGCGGCGGTAGCCCTTCAGCCGGTCCTGTGCCGCCTGCATCCACGGCTCGCCGGTGATGGTGGCGATGCGGCGGTGGCCGTGGCTGATCAAATGGCGGGTCGAGCTCTGGCCGCCGGCGATCTCGCTCGGCACCACGGCAGGGAAGGCGTAGTCCGCCGTGTAGCAGTTGAGCAGGATCACCGGGATGTCGAGGCCGTAGAGATAGTCGGGCGCTGTGATCTCGCGGGTGAAGATGGTCATGTAGATCAGCGCCGAAATGCCCCGCTTGGTGAGCGCTGAAATGGCGCGCGGCTCCATGACGGAATCGCCCAGCGTCTGCGCCACCAGAAGCACGTTGCCGGCATTCCACGAGGCCTGGCGCGCGCCCTCGATGGCGACCACGGCTTCGGGGCTGGTGGCGAGCTGGTCGACGGCAAAGCCGATCACCCCGTCCAGCCCTTCGAAGGCGGGCCCCTCGAAGGCAGGCAATGCCGGGTGAAGCGCCTCGAAAGCGGGCGCGGTGTAGCCAAGCGTCCGTGCGGCCTCGATCACCCGTTCGCGGGTCTGCTGCGACAGCTTGATCCCTGGCGAATTGTTGAGCACGAAGGACACGGTCGCCTGCGAGCAGCCGGCGGCCCTGGCGATATCGATCATGGTGACGCGGCCCTTGGCGCCCTTGGCCGGCGCCTTGCGCCGCCTCGCCGTGTCGCTGGCCCGATCCGTCGTCTCGCTCATGGCAAATCCCAGTCTGGCTGGCCGGTCAGGCCGGCAAGGTGGCGTGACGCCGTCGCTTTATCGGAATAACGTCAGGCTCGTTTATAACTATTAGTATGCCGGAGGTCCATCCGCCACGCATCTCCATACAAGCGAAAGCTCAATTAACAAAAGGCCTGGGCGGCGGCCCAGCCGTGAGGGCGGCACGCCGGCGGGCACACCGCGAAACCGCTGGCATTGGCTCGGAACTAATACTGTTTACTAATACAAAAATGCGCTGTACCGTCAATCGTCGCATCCGGCCGGTCACGTCCGGGGCGGCGGGAGAGTACGAAAAATGGCCCGGTGGCGAGCGGATCCTATCTCCGCAAGCCTTGTCTCGGATATGTGATATGTCAGACAAATCGGACTATTTACGAATGAGGGATGAGTCTCTAAGGTCGCTGTCGTGGCTGGAACGACGCCATTCTTTCGGTGCCGGGAACCCCTTTGAGGAGGAGGGCGTCCACGCTGCAAACGGCAAATCAGGTCAGTGCAAGATCGGCCGGTCCAACGACTGAGCCAAACGGGAGGTTGAACATGAAATCCTTGATACGCAATGCATCCGTAGCCGCGACCGCGCTGCTGCTTGGCCTGTCGGCCACGGCAATCGCGCGCGCCGACGACAAGCCGACGCTGGCCTTCGTCGTCAACGGCGCTTCCGATTTCTGGAAGGCCGCCGAAGCCGGCGTCAAGAAGGCGCAGGGCGAACTGCCCGACTATACGCTCGAGCTCAAATATCCCGAACAGTCCTCGGTCGCCATCCAGCAGCGGCTGATGGACGATCTGGTGACCGCCGGCGTCAAGGGCATCATGGTCTCGGCCGTCGATCCCAAGACCTCGACCGATGGGTTGAACAAGATCGCCTCGGAAACCGCGCTGTTCACCACCGACTCGGACGCCCCGCAGACCAAGCGCGTCGCCTATATCGGCTCGTCCAACGTCGATGCCGGCAAGCAGGCGGCCGAAATCGCCAAGAAGGCGATGCCCAATGGCGGCAAGTGCCTCGGCTTCGTCGGCCTGCTCGGCGCCGACAATGCCAAGGAGCGCATCCAGGGCATGAAGGACGGCCTGGCCGGCACCAAGATCGAGCTGATCGACGTGCGCGGCGACGACATCGACCAGGCGCGCGCCAAGAAGAATGTCGAGGACGCGCTGGTCGCCAGCCCCGACGTCACCTGCATGGTCGGCTTCTACTCCTACAACACGCCGCGCATCTATGAAGCGCTGCGCGATGCCGGCAAGCTCGGCTCGATCACCGTCGTCGGCTTCGATGACGATCCGATCACGCTGGGCGGCGTCAAGGAAGGCACCATTGCCGCCACCGTCGTGCAGCAGCCCTTCGAATGGGCCTATCAGGGCATGAAGCTGATGGCTGCCTATCTCAAGGGCGACAAGTCGGGCATCCCGGAAGGCAACCTCATCATCATCCCGACCAAGATCATCGGCAAGGATGACGTCGACGCCTACGCCGCCAATCTGAAGGCGATGGCCGGAAACTAAGACTTGAAGCAGTTCAGCCGGCTCAACGTCGCTTGGGCCGGCTGCTCGCATTGACGAACACCGCGAGGATCGTCAGTCTGCCAAAAGCCAAGAGCATGATCCCGAAAAGTGGAAGCCGGTTCTCGGAAAAGATCATGCTCAGAAATTGGCCCGCCAATCGCTGTCAGGCATGATGAATTATTCCGACACATCCATTGCTGCATCCGTGACCGCCCCGTTCCTCAGCCTTGAGAACGTGCGCAAGACCTATCCGGGCGTCGTCGCGCTCGACGGCTTCTCCATGGAGGTCAGGCCGGGCGAGGTCATCGGCCTTGTCGGCGAAAACGGCGCCGGCAAATCGACGTTGATGAAGATCCTCGGCGGCGTCACCAGGCCCGACAGCGGCACGATCACCGTCGACGGCACCGCGCATGACAGGCTCTCCGTCGAAGCCAGCCTGGGATCGGGCATCGCCTTCGTCCACCAGGAACTCAATTTGTTCGAAAATCTGGACGTCGCCGCCAACATCTTCTTCGGCCGCGAACCTTTGCGCGCCGGGCCGCTCAAGCTCGTCGACCGCGCAAAGCTGCGCACCATGGTGGCGCCGCTTTTGAAGCGCGTCGGCGCCAATTTTTCCGCCGACACGCCGGTCGCGACCCTGTCTCTGGCGCAGCAGCAGATGGTCGAGATCGCCAAGGCGCTGTCGATCGAGGCGCGGCTGGTCATCCTCGACGAGCCGACATCGAGCCTGCCGCTCGCCGAGACCGACAAATTGCTCGACGTCATCAAGGCGCTGAAGGCCGACGGCATCAGCGTCATCTTCATCTCGCACCGCCTGCACGAGGTCGAGCGCGTCGCCGACCGCGTCGTGGTGCTGCGCGACGGCATGCTGGCCGGCACCTTGCCGAAGAGCGACATCGGCCACGACCAGATGGTCAAGCTGATGATCGGCCGCATGCTGAAGGAGCGCGAGAAGGCCTCGGAAGCGGCGCGTGCGCCCGGCGCCGTAGCACTTGCGGCCAAGGCCATCCGCACCCCTGCCTATCCCGGCGGCCCGGTCGATCTCGACGTCAGGCGCGGCGAAATCCTCGGCCTCGCCGGTCTTGTCGGTTCCGGCCGCACCGAGCTGGCGCGGGTGTTCTTCGGCATCGATTCGAAGCTCGGGGGCGCGCTGGAACTCGACGGCAAGCCGCTTGCGCTGGCTTCCGCGGCCGACGCCGTCGCGCACGGCATCTTCCTGGTGCCGGAAGACCGCAAGCTCACCGGTATCCTGCTCGACCTGTCGATCGCTCAGAACATTTCGCTGCCCAATCTGCCCGCGCATGCGCGCCGCTCCCTGGTGTCCTCAAGCGCCGAGACCTCCACCGCCGAGAAGCAGAAGAAAGATCTCGGCATCAAGGCGCCTTCGGTGCAGACGCGCACCGGCACGCTGTCGGGCGGCAATCAGCAGAAGGTCGTGCTCGGCAAGTGGCTGGCCATGAACCCCAAGGTGATGATCCTCGACGAGCCGACGCGCGGCATCGACATCGGCGCCAAGGCGGAAATCTACGGCCTGATGCGCGCATTGGCCGATGCCGGCGTCGCCGTGCTGATGATCTCGTCGGACATGGAAGAGGTGATCGGCGTGTCCGACCGCATCGCCGTCATGCATGAGGGCCAAATCTCCGGCATTCTCGACAAGGACCGGTTCAGCCAGGAAAACGTGCTGCTGCTGGCGGTGGGCAAGCAGCCGAAGTAGTTTTGCCGGGGTCGCGCAAGCGCGATCTGCTCAGGCATTGGGGAGAAGACGATGAGCAAGAAAGATCTCGGCCTGCTGATCCTGATCCTGGTGGTCGGGGCGATCGTTGCGATCATCAATCCGCGCTTCCTGTTGCCGATCAACCTCGCCAACACCTCGAACCTGATCGGCCTGTTCGGCATCCTGTCGATCGGCCAGGCCTTCGTCATCATCACCGGCGGCATCGAATTGTCGGTCGGCTCGGTGGTCGCGCTGCTTGGAACGCTGTTCATCGACTTCATCGCCGTGCGCGAGGTGGGCTGGCCGCTGGCCTTCGTGCTGATCCTGTTCCTCGGCGCCATCATAGGCCTGGTGCATGGCTGGCTGATCACAAGGCTCAAGCTGCAGCCTTTCGTCGTCACTTTGTGCGGCCTGTTGATCTACCGCGGTGTCGCCCGCTTCTACACCGCCGACGGCACGGCGGGTTTTGCGTTCGGCCAGAATTTTCCCGAGCTCGAATTCCTGACGGCCGGACGCTCCTATGGCGTGCCGAACAGTTTCATCGCGCTGATCGTTATTTCGATCGTCATGTGGGTGGTGCTGCATCGCTCGGTGTTCGGCCGCTATCTCTACGCCATCGGCAAGAACGAGGAGGCGGCGAAATATTCGGGCATCCGCACCGGCCGTGTCGTCATCGCCGCCTATGTCATCTGCGGTGTGCTGACGGCGCTGTCGGCGATCTATTTCGCCATGTACACGCGCTCGATCTCGCCGGCCAGCCACGGCCAGTTCTACGAACTCTACGCCATCGCCGCCGCCGTGCTCGGCGGCTTCTCGCTGCGCGGCGGCGAAGGCTCGCTGATCGGCGTCATCCTCGGCACGGTGCTGCTGCAGGAGCTGCAGAATCTCGTCAACCTGCTCGGCATCCCGTCCTCGCTCAACTTCGCGGTGATGGGCGGCGTCATCCTCATCGGCGTGCTGGTCGACCAGCAATGGGGCGTGTTCCGGGAACGGCGGCTGATGGTCGACGCCACCCGCAAGGGCGTGGCGGGCCAGGCTGCGGAATAGCTAGCCTAGATCAGGCCCGACATGTCGGAAAAGGCCATCGCCTTGCGCAGCACCTCGGCGAAGCGTTCGCCGGCGGCTTCGCGCGGGCCGCTGTTGTCGATCGAGGTGACGCCGGGCCCGGACAGAGTGACATTGGCGCTGCGTGCCAGCCGCGCCAGCACTTCGCCGCGGGACTCCCGGCCGCGCATCGCCAGACGCTCGGCCAGCACGTCAGGCGAGGCAGTGATCTCGACGATGGCCAGGTTGGCATAGCGTTCGCGCAAGGAGGGGATGATCGCGCGCGACACATTGGCGACAGCGACACGGCCATTGGCGACAGACCAGTCGACATCGGCGGGGGTGCCGTAGCGCAAGCCGTGTGCTTCCCAGGAAATGGCGAAGGCGCCATCGGCTTCGGCTTCGGCGAAGGCAGCGTCGGCCAGCGTGTCGTGATCCTCGCTTGCGGCATCGCTCGGCCTGGTGATGACCCGGCGGACGAACTCCAGCCGCGTTTCGTCGGCAAAATGGTTGCGGGCGTAGCCGATCACCGTGTCCTTGCCGGCGCCGCTTGGGCCGACGACGGCGACGAAAACGCCATCGCGGATCGGAAACGTCTCGGCCGAAAGTTCCCGCTCGATCAGTGCCGACACCATCATGCCACCCGGCGTCCCTGCCGCCACACGGTGCGCACGACCGGAACATGGTCGTCGACGCGCACCCGCACCAGATCGGCGCGGCGGCCCTGCTCGATGACGCCGCGGTCGGTCAGGCCAACCGCATCGGCCGGGTTCTTCGAGACCATGGCGACGGCCTGCGGCAGGGAAATGCCTTCGACGACATCGCCGAGGAAGAACGCCGACTGGATCAGGCTGAAGGGAATGTAGTCGGACGACAAGATGTCGAGCAGGCCGTCGCTGGCCAGCGTACGGGCCGAGACATTGCCCGAATGCGAGGCGCCGCGCATAACGTTTGGCGCGCCCATCAGCACACCCATCCCGGCCTCTTTCGAGGCCCTGGCGGCCTCTTCCGTGGTCGGGAATTCGGCGACCCGCACGCCCTGCTCGATCGCTTCGTCGACATGGCCCGATGTGGCGTCGTCGTGGCTGGCCAGCACGATGCCGCGCTCCTGGCAGGCGGCGGCGATCACCGCCCGGTTCGGCGCCGAATTGCGCGCCGATTCGGCCATCCGCTTTTCGCAGAACACCTTGAAGTCGCGATCGGTCAGCTTCAGCTTGCGCTGGTAATAGTAGGCATAGGTTTCGAGATTGACGAACTGGCGCTGGCCTGGCGCATGATCCATCAGCGATGCCAGCTTAACCCGCTCGTCGCCGTCGAAATTGGCGAAAGCCCTGAGGCAGTCCGGAGCCGAAACCTCGCAGCGCAGGTGGATGAAATGGTCGGCGCGCAGACGGTCCTGCTTCACACTGTCCTCGATCGCGTCGGCCAGCTTGCGGATGTCGGCCGATGTCAGGTCGGCGTCTTCGTCCATACCGACGCGCAAGGCATCCAGCACGGTGGTGATGCCGGCGGTTGCCACCTGCGCGTCATGGGCGAGCACGGCGGCGATCGGATTCCAGCGCACCTTGGGCCGCGGCGCGTAATGGCCTTCGAGATGGTCGGTGTGCAACTCGACCAGCCCGGGAATAATATAGTCGCCGCCCATATCCTCGCCGGTGCGGCCAGAACCAGAGCTTGCGCCGGCTTCGATGCCGGCGATAAAGCCGTCGCGCAGCACCAGCGAACCTTCGACGATCTCGTCGGCAAGCACGATGCGGGCATTGTGGAGAACAGTCTCGGCGGTCATTTCAGGCAGTCCTTCAGGCGGTTTTTCTGGCCGGGCGGCGCCCGAGCGCGTGATGCGAGAGCACCATGAACGGCGCACCCGGTTCGGTTTCGACAAACAAGGTCAGCGCATCCACCAGGACCTTCTGTTGCAGCACTTCCGCGAACAGGCTGTCGATCGCTGCGCGCAAACGCGGGCTCTCCTGTGACCCCGCCCGGCCGGAGAGCGTCATGTGGAAGCGAAAGGTTTCGAAGACATAGGGGTAGCCCCATTGGCAGAGATTGCGGAACTCGGCCGGCTTCAGCGAATCCGGGCTGCGCCGCTCGATTTCCGCCTCGCTCAGCGGTGCGCGAAACCGGTCGAAGTCGCGCACCACGTCATCGGCGAACCGGTTGAGCGCAGGCACTGGCCCTTCCGGCACCAGTGCGAAGAAGCCGTCGATCTGGCTGACCACGAGACGGGGAATGGTCACCACCGGCGTCACCTCGGCAAAAAGGTCGAGTGCGGCGCGCAGCGAGACTTCCGTCTCGTTGGCAGCTAGGCGGAACGGTGCTTTCAGCGTCGCATGGAAACCATAGCGGCGCGCCGAAGCGGTGTGGAAAGCGACTTCCGCCGCCGACAGGTCGGCCACCGCTTCGACCGGCCTCGTCGCGGCGCCAAACGGGTCGCGGCCCAGCCAGTCGGCGGCAATCCGCGCCAGTGGCTCGTCCTGCCGGGGAGTGAAATAGAGGGCGTAGCGCATGGAAAGTCCTTGTCAGCTTCGCTGCCATAGGTGATTTCCATGACGAATTGACGAAGCCTTGCTGGCTTTCAGGTAACAAAACGCTGCGGCGGGGTCATTAGCCGACGATTTTTTCGTGCTGGACCAGGGAGCGAGTGCTCACGCAGCGACCGATCAGGCCTTCATCAGCCATTCATGCTCGGGCGCATTGTGGAACTTCCACGTCCGCTTCGGTCCTGCCATGACGTTGAGATAATAGAGGTCGTAGCCATGGCAGGCGGCGCAGGGGTGATAACCCCTGGGTACCAGCACGACATCGCCATCCTCGATCGCCATTGCTTCGTCGAGCGCGCGATGGCCGTTCTTGTCGGCGTCGGTGTAGACGCGCTGGAAGGCAAAGCCCTGTGGCGGGTTGAGGCGGTGATAGTAAGTTTCCTCGAGGTAGGATTCAGCGGGCAGATTGTCCTGGTCGTGCTTGTGCGGCGGATAGCTCGACGTATGCCCCCCGGGCGTGATGACCTCGACCACCAGCAGCGAATCGGCCGGCTTGCCCTCCGGCAATATGTTGGTGACATAGCGCGTGTTGGTGCCCTTGCCGCGCACCTCCTGGCCGAGATCGTCCGGTCCGATGACGCGAACCGGCAGGCGGCCGCCAAGGCCCGGCGCCGAGCAGACCGCGAGTTCCAGTTCGGTGTCCGCGGTCACCGACCAGTCCGAACCCTCAGGCACGTAGACCGACCACGGCTTGCCCTCGAAGGGCGACATGCGCTCGCCGAGCAGGCCGAGCTCCTTGCCGCCGGCTGAAGCCTTGCCCTTGCCGGTGACGAACACCAGGCAGACTTCGCGATCCTCCGTCTTGCCGGAGGCGCTCTCGCCCGGCTTCAGCCGATGCAGGTCGAAACCGACATAGGTCCAGCCGGCGCTTTTCGGCGTCACATGGGCGACGCGACCGTGGCCCTTGTCGGCTTTGACGAGCAGCTTCGACATTTTTGTCTCTCCTATCGCAAATCTTCGAGATCGGCCGAAGCCTCTCAACTTCGTCATCCTAGGGCCTAGCAGGAGCGAAGCTCCGTCGCGGAGACCCTAGGATGACGAAGTTAGAAGCACTGGAAGCTAACCGCCGACGCATGCGATCAGTCACTCCTTCGGCTCGGGCCCGACCGGAGGCCTCGCCTCGTCAGCAGGCTTGTAGAGATAAAAAAACTGCCAGACGGCGTAGCCGGCGAAGCCGAGCGCGATCATGCCCCAGAACGGCGTGCCGGTGGCGAACTCGATGATCGACCAGATGACGCAGACCGCGACGACGGCGACACGCCGCCACAAAGGCCGGAAGAAGGGGTGTTCGGAATCTTTCATCGGGCCAATCTACAGCAATCGGCCTCGCCGGGAACCCGTCGCACCAGCCATTGGGAGACTAGACATTTGGAAAGCCTTGCGTCTCGACCGTGTATCCGGCCGCCGTCATGACGCGCATCAATTCCTCGTAGCCCACTTGCGCCATCTTGAGCGGCGGGTTCTTCTTCGGGTCCTGCTCGGCCTCGACCACGAACCAGCCCTCATAGCCATGGTCGGCGAAGCGCTGCACGATGGCGCCGAAGTCCAGCGAACCGTCGCCCGGCACGGTGAAGGCGCCGAGCGCCACCGCGTCGAGGAAGGACTGCTTCGTGCGGTCGAGCTTTTCGATCACCCCCATGCGGACGTCCTTCACATGCACATGGCTGATCCGGGTATGATGGTTGTCGATGGCGCGCAGCACGTCGCCGCCGGCGAATGCCAGATGGCCTGCATCGAGCAGCAGCGGAATGCCGGCTCCGGAATAGCGCATGAAGGCATCGAGTTCCGGCTCGGTCTCAACCACTGCCGCCATGTGGTGGTGGTAGGACAACGGCATGCCCTGTTCGGCGCACCATTCGCCAAACGCGGTCAGGCGTTTCGCATAAGCCTTCATCTCGTCGTCCGACAGCTTCGGCTTGGTCGCCAGCGGCTTCGAGCGGTCGCCCTGGATCGAACGGCCAACCTCGCCATAGACGATGCAAGGCGCGTTCACCGCCTTGAACAGGTCGATCATCGGCTGGATGCGATCCTTGTTGTCGGCCATCTCCCCATCGACCAGCGTGCCCGAGAACCAGCCGCCGCACAGCGTGACGTCGGCGGCCTTCAGGATCGGCAGCATGATTTCGGGGTCATTGGGAAAACGCCGGCCCATCTCCATGCCGGTGAAGCCGGCCGAGCGCGACTGGCGCAGACATTCTTCCAGCGACACGTCATCGCTGAGCTCCGCAAGATCGTCGTTCCACCACGCAATGGGGGACATGCCCAGTTTGGCTTTCAAGTCGTCACTCCGGTCCTAAAACAGTTTCTTGCTCGTTGGCGCCGCCCCTCATCTGCCTGCCGGCATCTTCTCCCCGTGTAGAGACAGGGAGAAGGAGGAGCTTCGGCGCCTCTATCAATCGCCGATGGTCTGCATCTGCCGCTTTTCGTCATACGCCTTGCGCGCCGCGTTGACCTGCGGCCGCACTGACACTTCCGGCACCGCCACATCCCACCAGTGACCGCCGGCATCGGTGGAAACCAGCGGGTCGGTGTCGATGACGAGCACCGTGGTGCGCGTATTCTTCCTGGCTTGTGCCAGCGCGTTTTCCAGCCCGGCGATCGACGGCACTTTCTCGGCAATCGCCCCCATGCTCGCCGCATGCGCGGCGAAGTCGATGTCGGGCAGAACCTCGTGGCGCGAGTCCTTCAGCAGATTGTTGAAGTTGGCGCCGCCGGTCGCCATCTGCAGCCGGTTGATGCAGCCGTAACCGCGGTTGTCGAGCAGCACGATGGTCAGCTTGAGGCCGAGCATCACCGAGGTGGCGATCTCCGAATTCATCATCAGGTAGGAGCCGTCGC
>NZ_RZQA01000399.1:0-5710 GCF_004022915.1 Mesorhizobium sp. M7A.F.Ca.US.006.04.2.1 | reverse complement strand
GGTGATAGGGACGATGGAAAGTGAAATACGGGCCTTTGCCCATCTTCAGATCTTCCATGCGCTCGGAGATGCGCGGATGCGACATGTCGGCAACGACGAAGACGCCGGGCGCGACACCCTTGCCGATCGAATAGTCGACGACGCCGACCTTCGACAGAACGCCGCCATCCTTCTGCGGCACCAGCACCTTGGACAGTTCGCCAAGCGTCGCCGCCGGGCCATGCATGCCAGCCTTGTCTGGAACCAGGCCGGTGGCATTGGCGATTGCCGCCATCTCGACCATGGTCTTGGAGCCGTCGACGAATTCGACCAGCATGCGGACATTCATGTGCCGGCGCTTGGCTTCCTCCTCATAGTCCGGGGGAATGGCGTCGATGTTGAGCGGATTGTTCTTGCCCTTGCCGGCGGCAACGATCGGGTGACCCATGGCCGAGACGAACTCGATCAGCTCCATGCAGGAGGACGGCTCATCGCCGGCGCCCAGTGAATAGGTGACGCCGAGCCGGTCGGCCTCGCTTTTCAGATAGGCGCCGATGGTGACGTCGGCCTCGACATTCATCATCACCAGATGCTTGCCATGCTCCATGGCGCGCAGCCCGATCTCGGCGCCAACGGCGGGAACCCCGGTGGCATCGATGACGACGTCGATCAGATCATTGTTGATGACAAGGTCGGCGTCGTTGGTGACCGCCACCTTGCCGGCTTCCATCGCCGACGTCATAGCCGAAGCATTCGACACTTCGCGCGCATGCCCGGTTTCCTGGAAAGCGATATCGACGGCCTTGCTGGCAGCCGGCAGGTTCAGTTCGGAAATGGCGCCGATCTCGATGCCCGACATATGGGCGACACGAGTGACGATGTCGGTTCCCATCTCGCCCGAGCCGATCAGGCCGATGCGGATAGGCTTGCCCGACTTTGCGCGTTCCTCGAGATCGCGGGCAAGACCCGTCAACGAAACATTGGAAGCCATACCGCTCGTTCCTCCCATAATGCAGGCTTGTTCGATTGCCTGACGGGTATTGAACATCTGTATTTCTGTCAAGACTAATGTCCATATTCCCGTGCTTTTTCGGACACTTTCACCGTAGTCCGGCGGGACGAGAAAGAGGCTGGGAAACCCGATGCCGCGCAGTCGCCGTCAGTGCGCGGATGGGCATCGGTTGGGATCGTTCAGCTCAGCCAACGGCGCAGCCTGTTGCGCTGCCGTGCAATAGGCCGGCACATGCGACTGGCGGCATCTTGGCCCTCGCGGGAAGTCCTGCTCAGTGTCCCGCGAAGCCTGCCGGAGGCGGGCAACCCGCCGCGTCGATCGCAAAATCATGGAAATGCACGACCACGCCATCCGCATTGATTAAGATCACGGCATAGCCGGGTGCTTTTCTGCCAGCGGCACCAGCAGGCAAACGGAACGCTTGGATTACCCTCTACTGTGCCGTCCAGCCGCCATCCATCGGCAAGGTGGTGCCGGTGACCTGCCTGGCCGCGTCCGAACACAGGAACAGCGTCAGCGCGGCGAGCTCGTCGACGGTGACGAATTCCTTGGTCGGCTGGGCGGCGAGCAGCACATCGTGCTTGACCTGTTCCTCGGTCATGCCGCGCGCCTTCATCGTGTCGGGAATCTGCCTTTCGACCAGCGGCGTCCAGACATAGCCCGGCGCGATCGCATTGACGGTGACGCCGTCGAGCGCTGCTTCGAGCGCTACCGTCTTGGTGAGGCCCGCAATGCCGTGCTTGGCCGACACATAGGCCGACTTGAACGGCGAGGCGACCAGCGCATGCGCCGAGGCGGTGTTGATGATACGGCCCCATTTGCGCGCCTTCATGCCCGGCAGTGCCGCCTTGATGGCGTAGAACGCGGCGAGCAGATTGATGCGGATGATGGCTTCCCACATGTCATCGGGAAACTCCTCGATCGGCGCGACATGCTGGATGCCGGCATTGTTGACCAGGATATCGAGACTGCCGAAGGCAGCCTCGGCCTCATGCACCATGGCGCTGACCGCCGCGCCATCCATCATGTTGGCACCGGAATAGCGGCACTTGACGCCGAAATCCTTCTCGATGCCGGCGCGCTCCTGCTCGATGGCAGCCGCATCGCCAAGGCCGTTGATGGTGACATTGGCGCCTTCGGCGGCAAAGGCGCGGGCGATGGCCAGGCCGATGCCGCTGGTCGAGCCGGTGACGAGGGCGTTCTTCGAAGACAGGAAACCCATGATGATCTCGCAAGAGGTGGGAGGGAACGAACGGGGCCGCCTTTGTGCGCCGCACCATGACAGTGCCATAGCCATATGTCGGTGCGATTACAGGGTTGAGACGGCCGTCGACAGGCCTCTTGGGCGGCTGTCAGGCGGCTGACACGGCACTGTCATGGTGCCGTGCAACATAATCCGGAGCGCATTCGCGCAGTCATTCCTGAACCAAAATGGGGCTACAGCCTTGCAGATCGCCGATGTCGTGAAGCGCGCCTATGCGATGCCGCTGACCAACCCCTCCTTTCCGCCCGGGCCGTACCGTTTCTTCAACCGCGAATACGTCATCATCACCTACCGCACGACGCGCGAGGCGCTAGAGGCTGTCGTGCCGGAGCCGCTGGAGATCGACGAGCCGCTGGTCAAATACGAATTCATCCGCATGCCTGACTCGACCGGTTTCGGCGACTACACCGAGACCGGCCAGGTCATCCCGGTGCGCTACAAGGGCCAGCACGGCGCCTACGTCCATTCGATGTATCTCGACGACGACGCGCCGATCGCCGGCGGCCGCGAACTGTGGGGCTTTCCCAAGAAGCTTGCCAATCCCAAGATCGTGCATGAAGGCGAGGTCATCGTCGGCACGCTGCACTATGGCAGCGTTCTGTGCGCCACCGGCACGATGGGCTACAAGCACAAGAAAGCCGATCACGGCTCTGTCCTCGCTTCGCTGGCCGCGCCCAATTTCCTGATCAAGATCGTCCCGCATGTCGACGGCACGCCGCGCATCTGCGAACTGGTCCGCTACCACCTCACCGACATCACGCTGAAGGAAGCCTGGACAGCGCCCGCCGCACTCGATTTGCGGCCGCACGTCATGGCCGACGTGGCGCGGCTGCCGGTGCTCGACATCGTATCCGCCGTCCACTTCACCGCCGATCTGACGCTTGGGCTGGGCGAAGTGGTTCACGATTATCTCGCCGACCGCACCTGAGCTGCACAAGCCTTTCAGAGCCCAAACAGAAGTCGGAGACCAAAGCCGTGCTCGAACGCAATCGCAACAAGGAGGCCACCGCCACCATCGCGGAGATCTCGGCGCAGTATGACCGCGTCGCGCTGGTGTTTCAGGGAGGCGGCGCGCTCGGCGCCTACCAGGCTGGGGTGTACCAGGCATTGGCAGAGGCCGGCTGCGAGCCGAGCTGGCTTTCCGGCGTATCGATCGGCGCCATCAATGCGGCGATCATCGCCGGCAATGAGTCGAGCCGCCGGCTGCAGCGCCTCGAGCAATTCTGGCAGACGATTTCGGGTCGCAAGATCTGGGCCTATACGCCGGAAGGCGACATCTACCGTGATATCCGCAATCGCACCAGTTCGTGGATGACCATGGTCATGGGGCAGCCGGGCTTCTTCAAGCCGCGCAATCCTAACCCCTGGATGGAGCAGCCCGGCGCCGAGGGCGCCACCAGCTTCTACGACACGGCCGAGCTGAAGGAGACGCTGCAAAGCCTGATCGACTTCGACATCCTCAACGACGGCAAGAAGCGGTTGAGCGTCGGCGCGGTCAACGTCCGGACCGGCAACTTCGTCTATTTCGACACCGACAAGGTCCGCATCGAACCGGAGCACATCATGGCCAGCGGCGCGCTGCCGCCGGCGTTCCCGTCGATCCGCATCGAAGGCGAATATTACTGGGACGGGGGCATCGTCTCCAACACGCCGCTGCAATATCTGCTCGACCAGGAAGAGGACCGTTCCTCGCTGGTTTTCCAGGTCGACCTGTTCAGCGCGCGAGGCGTCCTGCCGCGCAGCATGCCGGACGTGCTGTCGCGCCACAAGGACATCATGTATTCGAGCCGCACACGGCAAAACACCGACAATTTCAAACGCATCCACGGTCTCAAGATGCGCCTGCTCGATGCACTGAAACGGGTGCCGAAGGAGTTGCGGACGCCGGCCGAGGAAGCGCTGATCGAGGACTATTCGGACGCCGGCACCGTCAACATCGTGCACCTGATCTATCAGCACAAGGGCTATGAGGGTCACGCCAAGGACTATGAGTTCTCAGGCACCTCGATGCGCGAGCATTGGGAGACAGGGTTGGAGGACACGCAGCGCACCTTGCGCCATCGTGAGTGGCTGACGATGCCGACCAATGTCGACGGTGTGGCCATCCATGACCTGCATCGCGAAGACCCGACGTAGCCAGGCCGGTTATGCTCAACGGTTCAGCGTTGTTGGCCAGGATTCGTTTGAACGGCCATCGCCAACGCTCGAGATTGGCCGACGCCTCCAAACTTCGTCATCCCTGGGCGAAGCAGGAGCGAAGCTCCGTCGCGGAGACCCTGGGATCCAGGCCGTGACCTTTGCCACGGAGTGCAGCGGAGCAGAATTCAGCACCGCGGCAACGCTCAGGAGTCGCGGCATGGATCCTATGGTCTGCGCCGCGTCGCTTCGCTCCCTGCTCCGCCTCAGGATGACGAAGCGAAAGGCGTTTCGGCCAATTTCCTAGGCAGGTTCCACGTCAACAGAAACGAATACGTCTTCGCCCCTTGAACGCAGTGCTCACTTAAAGAAAAAAGGCAGCGCCGGTCACCCGGCGCTGCCTTTTGTTCGGAAGCTTACGCTCGGCTCAGAACACCTGGCGGAAGATGATGAACAGCACGAAGGCCAGCGTGATCGAGCACGGCAGCGTCAGCACCCAGGCAAGCAGCAGATTGCGCACCGTCGCCCATTGCAGCCCCGAACCGTTCGCCGCCATCGTTCCGGCAACGCCCGACGACAGCACATGGGTCGTCGACACCGGCAATCCCAGCCGATCGGCCATGCCGATGGTCACCATCGCCACGAGTTCGGCCGCCGCACCCTGGCCGTAGGTCAGATGGCTCTTGCCGATCTTCTCGCCGACCGTGACGACGATGCGTTTCCAGCCGACCATGGTGCCGAGGCCGAGCGCCAGCGCGACGGCGACCTTCACCCAGATCGGGATGAACTTCGTCGCGTTGTCGACGGCCTTGTGATAGTCGGTGACCGCTTTCAGATCGGTCGCCTCCATCGGCAGCAGCTGCTTCTTGTCGATCAGCTTGAGCGCTTCGCCGATCAAATAGATGTCGTTGCGGGCGTTGCTGACCAGATCGGTCGGCACCGTCTCGACCGAGGCATAGGGCTGCAGGCCAGCCGTCGTGTTGTGGATGTAGGTCTGCAGCGCAACCGTCGTCTGGTCGTTCCAGGTCCTGGTGCGCACGGCATCCTGGACGGCGGCCTTGGCATCGGTGACGGTGACCCCGGGCTTGGCATATTTGCCCAGCGCCGTTTCGACGCTGACCGAGGCAGACTTGTAGGCTTCGAGATAGTTGATGTCGGGGGTGCGGTTCAGCGCATAGGCCGTCGGCACGACGCCGATCAGGATCAGCATGATCAGGCCCATGCCCTTCTGTCCGTCATTGGAGCCATGCGCAAAGCTGACGCCGGTGCAGGTGAAGATGAGCAGGCCACGGATCCACCATGGCGGCGGCGTGTTGCCT
>NZ_RZQA01000398.1:0-5715 GCF_004022915.1 Mesorhizobium sp. M7A.F.Ca.US.006.04.2.1 | reverse complement strand
CAGGTTCAAGCTCGAAGCGGGGCAGGCTTTCATCGTCGACAACACGCGCGTCATGCACGCCCGCAAGGCGTTTTCCGGAACCGGCAAGCGCTGGCTGCAGGGCTGTTACGCCGACAAGGATGGCCTGCTGTCGACGCTCGCGTCGATAGAACACGGGTTCAAGGAGGCGGCGGAATGAGCGGCCAGGATTTGAACGCGGACAATATCGTCGAATTCATCGCCGACATCTTCGAGCGCCGGGGTGCGGAATCCTATCTCGGCGAACCCGTCACCATGTCGGAGCACATGCTGCAGGGCGCCTGGTTCGCCGAAAAGGACGGCGCGCCGGACGAGCTGGTGGCGGCGGCGCTGCTGCACGACATTGGCCACTACACCAGCGAGTTCGGCACCTATTCGCCCGAGGATGTCGAGGACAAGCATCATGACGAAGCCGGCGGCGAAGTGCTGGCGCGGTTCTTTCCACCTGTCATCGTCGAATGCGTCAGGCTGCATGTCGCCGCCAAGCGCTATCTCTGCGCCACCGACCCGACCTATTTTGGCAGGCTTTCGCCGGCCTCGGTGCACACGCTGTCGCTGCAGGGCGGGCCGATGAATGCCGAGGAGGTGGCCGAGTTCCGCAAGAACCCGTTCCGTGAGGAAGCGGTCCGGGTCCGCATCTGGGACGAGAGCGGCAAGATTGCCAACATGAAGACGCGGACGTTTCGCGATTACGTGCCGCTGTTGCAGCGGGTGGTGACGCAGTTCGCGGCGGGTAAGCCGGCGTAATTCCCTCAAAGGAAGGAGGCAGGGTGCAAGCCCTGCCTTCTTTCTTCCGGCTTCGCCGGAATCGCGCTCGCCTACCCCTTGTGATGCACCTGCTGCAGCCCGTAGACCGGCGTCGCCAAGCCGGCCTGCCTGGCCTTCAGCTGCCGCGCCAGGAATTGTGAATAGTGGCGTGACTGGTGCAGGTTGCCGCCGTGAAACCACAGCGCTTCCTGCTGTGTAGGCTTCCACATGTTGCGCAACTCGCCTTCCCAGGGGCCGGGATCCTTGGTGGTGTTCGAGC
Source organism: Mesorhizobium sp. M7A.F.Ca.US.006.04.2.1 (assembly GCF_004022915.1). NCBI lineage: Bacteria > Pseudomonadati > Pseudomonadota > Alphaproteobacteria > Hyphomicrobiales > Phyllobacteriaceae > Mesorhizobium > Mesorhizobium sp. M7A.F.Ca.US.006.04.2.1. The sequence continues at coordinate 4,670 of NZ_RZQA01000398.1, read as the reverse complement.
CGAGGCCCCAGCATTTGCCGACCTTGTCGGCGGTTTCGCGCGATATCAGATCGGCGGCCCAGCCGTTCATCGAGCCGTAGCCGGTGGCGTAGACGATGAGGTCCGCAGGCAGTTCCGACCCGTCGCTGAGCAGAACCGAGTGCTGCTTGATCTCTTCGACGTCGACGCCGCTCTTCAGCTTGATCGAACCATCGATGACCAGCTGCGATGCGCCAACATCGATGTAATAGCCAGAGCCGCGCCTGAGGTACTTCATGAACAGGCCGGACTCGTCGTCGCCCCAGTCGAGCATGAAACCGGCCTTTTCCAGTCCCTTGTAGAATGCCGCATCGCGTTTCTTCATCTCGGCATAGGCCGGGATCTGGAACTCGTGCAGGATCTTGTAGGGCAGCGAAGCGAAGATGAGATCGGCCTTGGCGGTGGTGATGCCATTCTGCAGCGCCTGCTCCGAATAGAGCGAACCCAGTCCGATTTCCATCAACGTGTCGGACCTGGAGATATGGGTACTCGAGCGCTGCACCATGGTCACGTCGGCGCCGGCTTCCCAAAGTGCGGCAGCGATGTCATGGGCGGAATTGTTGGATCCGATGACAACGGCCTTTTTGCCGGCATAGGCGTCGGGACCCGGATGCTTCGACGAGTGGTGCTGATCGCCCCTGAAGGTCTCCATGCCCTTGAATTTCGGCAGATTGGCTTTGCCGGACTGTCCGGTCGCCAGCACCAGCTGCTTCGGCTTCAGCGTGATGTCCTTGCCGTCACGGTGGACGACAACGGTCCATTCCTTCGTCTTGTCGTCATAGGAAGCGCTTTTGGCCTCGGTCGAGGACCAGTAATTCAGCTCCATTACCTTGGTGTACATTTCCAGCCAGTCGCCGATCTTGTCCTTGGGCGAGAAGACCGGCCAGTTCTTGGGGAAATCGATATAGGGCAGATGGTCGTACCAGACCGGGTCATGCAGGCAGAGCGACTTGTAGCGCTTGCGCCAGCTGTCGCCGGCACGCTCGTTCTTCTCGATGATGATGGTCGGCACGCCAAGCTGCCGCAGCCGCGCGCCGAGCGCGATACCGCCCTGGCCGCCACCGATGATCACCGTATAGGGCTGCGTCTTGAAGCCGAGCTCGGCGGCTTCCCTCTCGCGCGCTTCCTTCCATGTCGGACGGTTCTTGCCCGAGCCGTGCCTGGCGCCCATCGGCCGCGCGAAGCCTGCCGGCTCCTCGTGGCCTTTCAGTTCGGCCATGGTGGTCAGCAGCGTCCAGATCTTGCCGTTCTTCAGCCTGATATGGCCGAAGCCGCGTGCCGCCTCCGTCTCGAAGCTGATCCAGCCCTCGATCAGTTCGCCGCTCTCGGTCGCGTCCTCGCCCTTGGCGATGGCGAAGTGCGATGGCCTGGTGTTCGACAACTGGCTTTTCAGCATGTCGCGGACCTGGTCGCGGCCTTCCATGGTCTTGATGTTCCAGGTGAAGGTAACGAGGTCGCGCCAGTAGCAATCTTCTTGAAAGCAATCGACCGCCTTCTCGATGTCATTGGCAGCAAGCGCGGCGCCGAATTGGTCGAGTACGTCAGACAGTTTCTTGCTAGAGGGCTTGTCGAGCATCAGGTTTCCTCCCGTGAAATCCAGATCGTCATGGTGGTGGCTCCGACGGGCTTGCCGCCGGACGATCAAGTATCGTCAGAGATGGCGGCCCTCGTCACGCCCCACCATAGTTTCCAGCGGTTTCAATGGTTTATTCGCAAAATGGGATCACCCGGCGGTTTCGCAATCGCCCGGGCGCCGGAAACGACCGTCCCATTTGTGAATGCCGCGCCGGTCGCGCAAAGTTGATGGTCAAATGCCGCAATGCGGTCACCGGGGCCGATAACAACCGATCGGTGAGAAGCCGGGAAGCGGTGGCGGGCAGCAGGGCGGTTCCCGGGATTTTCTGGATGCGGAACTCTGGAGCCCGTTATGATTATCATATCCTTTTTCCAAGCGTCTTCACGCCACTCTCTCGGCCGGCGTGGACGTGCTGCAGCAATGGCCGCGGTCATGGCCTTGAGTGCGACGGTGACCGGCCCGCTGGTGCTGCCCGGAACACAGGCGCATGCGGCGGAAATTTCCGTCACCGTCCGCGAAAGGCTTTCGAACTATGGCGGATGGCGAACCTCCAGCCGCTTCGGCGATGTCTGGGTTCCCTCGGTGCATACCCAATGGCGGCCCTACACCGAAGGCAGGTGGGTCTGGACTGACAATGGCTGGTACTGGCAGTCCACCGAGCCATTCGGCGATGTCGTCTATCACTATGGCCGCTGGGCGTATGATCCCGATTTCGGCTGGGTGTGGATCGCCGGCGATCAATGGGCGCCAGCCTGGGTGGTCTGGCGTCAGGGCGGCAATGATGTCGGCTGGGCTCCGGCGCCGCCCGACGTCGGTGCCGCCTTCGACGACGCCTGGTGGTGTTTCGTGCCGGTGGCGGCGATCGGCGCGGTGGATCTGGTCAGGGTGGTGCGGCCGGTTCAGGAGAACGTCGTCATCGTGCGCAACACGACATTCATCAACCAGACGGTCGCGGTCAACAATGCGCCACGCGTGCGGCTTGGCAACCAGGTGGTTGCAATCAATGCCGGACCCCGGCTGCAGCAACTCCCGAAGCCAGTCATCGACTCGATCAAGGCGGCAAGACTGGTTCCTCCGCCCAAAGGCGTGTTTGCCAGTGCACGTCTCGATGCTTCCAGGGGCGCCGAAATCAAGAAGCTTGCCGGCAATGCAATGGGGAACGGGCAAATCGTGGCGGGCCCCAAGACTGCGATCGGCGGCAAGGCCATTTCCCCGGGCGCGGTGGCTGCCAGCAATCCAGCCGTCGTGAAGCCTGGCAACACTGTGCGCAAGCGGATGGTCGCCGGCAACGGCGCGAAGGCCGATGCGCTCAAGCTGCATGCCGACAGGACCGCGGGCGATGGACGTATCGTTGTCAAATCGTCGGCCAAACCGGGGTCGGCCAAGCCGGTCTCGGGGCAGCGTCCTGCACGCGGTGCCGGGCAACAGAAGCCGCATCAGCAGGCGATGGCAATGCATATGCCCCAGCACCATGGCCCGGCAAGGGTGGCACCTCACCATCCGCCAGCGAAGATGCAGGCGAGGAAGGTGTCCAGATGCGATCCGCGCGTTTCCCGCTGCAAGGCGCCGCGCTGATCGCCTCAATCGCGCCGGCACGCTGTGCGCGCCGGTGTGATTTTTCCCGTTGACAGGTCGCCTTGCCCGCCCTTAGTGTCCGCCACCATGAAAACAGCACTCATTCTCGTAGGAAAGCGCGTGGGCAAGGCGGTGTAACCGCCGGGCGAAAACCCCCCATGCGCAAGACACAGGCTCCCTCGGGGGCCTTTTTTATTGCCTGAAACACGACTAAACGACCAGCAAACGCCCAATGGCGACAGTACGGGACCAGACCGATGAGCAACGGACAGAACGAGCGGCGCGAGATGACGGGCGCCGAAATGGTGGTGCAGGCGCTGAAGGACAATGGCGTCAAGCATGTCTTCGGCTATCCCGGCGGCGCTGTCCTTCCGATCTATGACGAGATTTTTCAGCAAGACGAGGTCGAGCACATACTGGTGCGCCATGAGCAGGGCGCCGGCCATGCGGCGGAAGGCTATGCGCGTTCGACCGGTAAGGCCGGCGTGATGCTGGTGACCTCCGGCCCGGGCGCCACCAATGCGGTGACGCCGCTGCAGGACGCGTTGATGGATTCGATCCCGCTGGTCTGCCTGACCGGGCAGGTGCCGACCTCGCTGATCGGCTCGGACGCTTTTCAGGAATGCGATACGGTCGGCATCACGCGCCCCTGCACCAAGCACAACTGGCTGGTGAAGGACGTCAACGAGCTCGCCGCCACCATCCACGAGGCCTTTCATGTCGCGACCACCGGCCGTCCCGGTCCGGTCGTCGTCGACATCCCGAAGGATGTGCAGTTCGCCAAGGGATTCTATGTCCCGCCGCAGATCGCGCCACGCACCAGCTACCAGCCAAAGGTCCAGGGCGACCTGGAGAAGATCAAGGCGGCGGTCGAGTTGATGGCGGGCGCCAAGAAGCCGATCATCTACAGCGGCGGCGGCGTCATCAATTCCGGCCCGGAAGCGAGCCATCTGCTGCGCGAACTGGTCGATCTCACCGGTTTCCCGATCACCTCGACGCTGATGGGCCTCGGCGCCTATCCGGCATCAGGCAAGAACTGGATGGGCATGCTCGGCATGCACGGCACCTATGAAGCCAACATGGCCATGCATGATTGCGACGTGATGATCTGCATCGGCGCGCGCTTCGACGACCGCATCACCGGTCGGCTGACCGCCTTCTCGCCGAACTCGAAGAAGATCCACATCGACATCGATCCGTCGTCGATCAACAAGAACGTCCACACCGAGGTGCCGATCATCGGCGATGTCGGCCGGGTGCTGGAGGATATGGTGCGGCTGTGGCGGGCGAGCGCCAAGGCCGACAAGAAGGCGCTCTACCCCTGGTGGGAGCAGATCGCCAAATGGCGTGCGCGCGACTCGCTCGCCTACAAGATGAACAACGACGTGATCATGCCGCAATACGCCATCGAGCGGCTCTACGAACTGACCAAGGGCATGGACACCTACATCACCACCGAGGTCGGCCAGCACCAGATGTGGGCGGCGCAGCACTATCGTTT
>NZ_RZQA01000397.1:0-5728 GCF_004022915.1 Mesorhizobium sp. M7A.F.Ca.US.006.04.2.1 | reverse complement strand
ATTCCCCTATTCCCCTACCTCGCATTTTCGGGGTTACATCAGTCAAAACTCTTCCCTATAAGGCCCTCCTAGCCTGATACCAGAATCGCGAGCACAACCGGCCGGGTCTTCCCGTCCCGGTTTTTTGTGCAAGCCGCCCGCCGAACGGACCTTTGACATGCCAAGACGCACTGACATCAAGTCGATCCTGATCATCGGGGCCGGCCCCATCGTCATCGGCCAGGCCTGCGAGTTCGACTATTCCGGCACGCAGGCCTGCAAGGCGCTGAAGGAGGAAGGCTTCCGCGTCATCCTGGTCAATTCCAACCCGGCCACCATCATGACCGACCCGGAACTGGCCGACGCCACCTATATCGAGCCGATCACGCCTGAAGTGGTGGCCAAGATCATCGCCAAGGAGCGGCCCGACGCGCTGCTGCCGACCATGGGCGGCCAGACCGCGCTCAACACCGCTCTGTCGCTGCGCCGCATGGGCGTGCTCGAGCGCTACAATGTCGAGATGATCGGCGCCGATGCTACCGCCATCGACAAGGCCGAGGACCGCGCGCTGTTTCGCGAGGCGATGAAGAAGATCGGCCTGGAAACGCCGAAGTCGATGCTGGCCAACGCCACCGACGTCAAGAACACCGACCGCAAGACGCATGAGGCCGAGCGCGCCGCGCTCAAGGCCGAGAAACCGGCCGATCTCGACGCTGCGCTCGACGCCTTGGAAACCCGCTGGAACCTCGGCGAAGGCGACCGCAAGCAGCGCTATATCAGCCATGGCATGGCGATCGCCGCCCAGGCGCTCGACCATGTCGGCCTGCCGGCCATCATCCGCCCGTCCTTCACCATGGGCGGCACCGGCGGCGGCATCGCCTACAACCGCGCCGAATTCTACGAGATCGTCCAGTCCGGCCTCGACGCCTCGCCGACCACCGAAGTGCTGATCGAGGAGAGCGTGCTCGGCTGGAAGGAGTATGAGATGGAGGTCGTCCGCGACAGAGCGGACAATTGCATCATCGTCTGCTCGATCGAGAACATCGACCCGATGGGCGTGCATACGGGCGACTCGATCACCGTCGCCCCTGCCCTGACGCTGACCGACAAAGAATACCAGATGATGCGCAACGCCTCGATCGCGGTGCTGCGCGAGATCGGCGTCGAGACCGGCGGCTCCAACGTACAGTTCGCCGTCAACCCGGCCGATGGCCGCCTCGTCGTCATCGAGATGAACCCGCGCGTCTCGCGCTCGTCGGCCCTGGCCTCGAAGGCGACCGGTTTCCCGATCGCCAAGATCGCGGCAAAACTCGCCGTCGGCTATACGCTGGACGAGTTGGAGAACGACATCACCGGCGGCGCCACGCCGGCCTCGTTCGAGCCGTCGATCGATTACGTCGTCACGAAGATCCCGCGCTTTGCCTTCGAGAAATTCCCCGGCGCCGAGCCGGTGCTGACCACCGCCATGAAGTCGGTCGGCGAAGTCATGGCCATCGGCCGCACCTTCCAGGAATCGCTGCAGAAGGCGCTGCGTGGACTGGAAACCGGCCTGACTGGTCTGGACGAGATCGAGATTCCCGGTCTCAGCCATGGGGGCCTCGGTTCCGCCAACCATGCCGACGACCGCAACGCCATTCGTGCAGCGCTCGGCACGCCGACGCCCGACCGGCTGCGCATGGTGGCGCAGGCGATCCGCATGGGCACCTCGTTGGAGGACGTGCACGCCATGTGCAAGATCGACCCGTGGTTCCTCGAACAGATCGCCGGCATCGTCGCCATGGAAGCCCGCATCCGCGAGCACGGCATTCCCGAGGATGCCGTCAATCTGCGCATGCTGAAGGCCATGGGCTTCTCCGATGCCCGCCTCGCGTCGCTGACGAAGACCGACGCCGAAGTGATTCAGAAAGCTCGCGAAAAGCTCGACGTTCATCCTGTTTATAAACGCATCGACACTTGTGCGGCCGAGTTCGCCTCGCCCACCGCCTACATGTACTCGACCTATGAAGTGCCGTTCGCCGGCGCGCTGGCCAACGAGGCGCAGGTCTCGTCGCGCAAGAAGGTCGTCATCCTCGGCGGCGGGCCGAACCGCATCGGCCAGGGCATCGAGTTCGACTATTGCTGCTGCCACGCCGCCTTCGCGCTGCGCGATGCCGGCTATGAGGCGATCATGATCAACTGCAACCCCGAGACGGTCTCGACCGACTATGACACCTCAGACCGGCTCTATTTCGAGCCCCTGACGGCGGAAGACGTGCTGGAGATCCTGCGCGCCGAACAGGCGTCGGGCGAGCTGGTCGGCGTCATCGTGCAGTTCGGCGGCCAGACGCCGCTGAAGCTCGCCGATGCGCTGGAGAAGGCCGGCATCCCGATCCTCGGCACCTCGCCCGACATGATCGATCTCGCCGAAGACCGCGACCGCTTCCAGAAGCTGCTGCACAAGCTGAACCTCAGCCAGCCGAAGAACGGCATCGCCTATTCGGTCGAGCAGGCCCGCCTGGTTGCCGGCGAGCTCGGCTTCCCGCTGGTGGTGCGCCCGTCCTATGTGCTGGGCGGCCGCGCCATGCAGATCATTCATGACGAGGGCATGCTGCAGACCTACCTGCTCGACACCGTGCCCGGCCTGGTGCCGGAGGACATCAAGCAGAAATACCCCAACGACAAGACCGGCCAGATCAACACGCTGCTGGGCAAGAACCCGCTGCTGTTCGACACCTATCTCAGTGGCGCCATCGAGGTCGATGTCGACTGCCTCTGCGACGGCAAGTCGACCTTCGTCTCCGGCATTCTGGAACACATCGAGGAAGCCGGCATCCATTCGGGCGACAGTGCCTGCTCGCTGCCGGTGCACTCGCTGCCTTCCGAACTGGTCGACGAGCTGGAGCGCCAGACGGCAGCCCTTGCCCGCGCGCTCAATGTCGGCGGCCTGATGAACGTGCAATACGCGATCAAGGACGGCACGGTCTATGTGCTGGAGGTCAACCCGCGCGCGTCACGCACCGTGCCGTTCGTCGCCAAGACCATCGGCCGGCCGATCGCGAAAATCGCCGCCCGCATCATGGCCGGCGAAAAACTGGAAGACGCCTTCGCCCATTACGGCGCGATGCCTGATCCCAGGAACCCCGGCCACATCGCGGTCAAGGAAGCCGTGTTCCCCTTCGCCCGCTTCCCCGGCGTCGACATCCTGCTCGGCCCGGAAATGCGCTCGACCGGCGAGGTCATGGGCCTCGACCGCGATTTTGCGCTGGCCTTCGCCAAGAGCCAGTTGGGCGCCGGCGTCGACCTGCCGCGCTCCGGCACGCTGTTCGTCTCGGTGCGCGACGAGGACAAGAAAGGCATCCTGCCGGCGGTCAAGCGCCTCGCCGGCCTCGGCTTCAAGGTGCTGGCGACCTCAGGCACCGCCCGCTTCCTCGCCGAAAACGGCGTCGACGCCCAAAAAATCAACAAGGTCCTGGAAGGCCGCCCCCACATCGAAGACGCCATCCGCAACCGCCAGGTCCAGATCGTCTTCAACACCACGGATGGCCAGAAGGCGGTGTCGGACTCCAAGTCGCTCCGCCGTGCCACGCTGATGCAGAAGGTGCCGTATTATACGACGCTGTCGGGAGCGGCCGCGGTGGCGGAGGCTATTGCGGCGCTGAAGGCGGGGAGTTTGGAAGTGCGGCCGCTGCAGGAGTATTTTGCGTGAGGAGCTAGCGTGGGCCTGCCATCACCCGAAACCAGTCTTTGATAGTAAGATGAAGACGGTCGACTTCGTCTTCGGCCAAAAAACCACAATGGGCGATCGTACCACGTAACACGTTAAGCTGATGCAGTACCCTTGATAGGGCTGGTTGGTTACTCATGATGCCGGCGAAATTCGCCCAGTTTTTTCTTATTATGTCCCCAAGCTGTCCAAAAGTAGTATAGTCTATTTCCCGCTCGGAGCGGATCGAGAGAGCCAGCTCCAGTTCTCTTTTACGATTCTTATCAACCTCGTCTTTAATCACCTGATCGACACAAGTATCCCACCAGGATCGGCCATAAGATTCCTCTAATGTCTCTTGGATTATTCTTCTAATCTCGTTCTCTACGAGATAGAATAATTCATAGTATGATGCCATCTTCGAAGCACGAGAACGGCTCTCCCTAGAAAATTGCGCCAGGTGCTCGTCGTAAACCGCAGCAGCATCCGTACGATTCATGCCTAAGGGAGAGCCGTCAGCCTGATCAAATTTCTCCACTTCCGCCTGGATTACAGCGCATTTCAGAATGTATAGCTCCAATTTATGAAGGTCTATCATTTTATCAGGTTTTCCCTGATGCTTCGAAATATTGTGTTGTATATTTCTATGTTTGTAGTCGCAGGTAGAACCAAATTAATCTGATATGAGATACCGTTAAGGCTTAGCTGAGGGGCGCTAATGCGATCCGGTGTAGAACTCATCGAATCTGAGTTCGCGGGGGCGTTTACGGCAGCAGCCTTATTCTCATCAGCTCCTTGCGCATACTCTTGGAACGCACTGAAAGTACCGTAAATATAGCCAACAACTTTGTCCGCACGATTTAGCCCAGTGATGCTGACGATTGCGTCGATAATCTTGTCGCGATCGGCCTTGTGCGCGTACTGATTCCGTTTAAAAATTTCGGAAAAGCCCGTCTTCAACGCGTGGAGTGCAGCTGAAGCCCTGCCTCCGTCAGTTTGAAATTCAGAGTAGTAGTTGGTAGGTGTGCCATCACTAGTTAAGAATCCAACCCTTTTCAAAATAGGTATAACTGGTATTGAACTTCCACCAGTTATCTCAAATACAGTGTTCAGGAAGTCTCTATTAAATTTTGGCGGTCTCTCGCTGACAGGTATTTTCTGAATCGCCCTTTTAAACACGCCAACACTAGACGTGTATGGCATGTTTCCGGGTATCTCTCGATTGGGTACTGCCTTCTTTTCGTCTTTCACAGCGGCCACGGCTGCGTTTGAACCAGTTTCTTTTTCTGCCACTTTCCCCTCCTGCCCTATTCGAAATATTATAAACTGACTGGCATTACATGCAATCCTCCGGCCACTCTATCGCTGCGCCCGACACCGGCAGCTCCTTCATCTGTTTTTTGTACATATTGAGTGCCTGCAGCATCTTCTTGGCGAATCGCCCACGCCGTATTGGTGAAGCCCCTCAAGCCACAGCCACACACTCGATCTCGATATCAAACTCCATCGGCCAAGACGCCACAGGCACAAAACTGCGCGCCGGCGGGTTGACGCTAAAGTACCTCGCATAAACCCGGTTGATGGCGTTGTAGAAGCCGGAATTGACGGCGTAGATGCGCACCATCACCACATTGTCGAGCGAGGTGCCGGCCGCTTCCAGGCAATGCTTCAGCGCCTTCAGCGACGCCTCGGTCTGCACCTCGATGTCGCCGCGCACCATCTCGCCGGTCACCATGTCCACCGGCGGCGTCGCCGAGATGAACACGAAGCCGTTGGCCTTGACCGCCGTCGAACAGGGCAGGCCGAGCGCCCGCACCTTGTCCGACATGACCGGCACTTCGATGATTTCTTTCTTCATGGCAAATCTCCCTTGTTTGCAGGGAGCTTATCCCCGCACTGGCGGAACGCCAGCGCCGTTCTTCCCTTCTCCCCTTGTGGGAGAAGGTGGATCGGCGCGTTAGCGCCGGGACGGTTGAGGGGTGTTCCAGCGGAATGAGGCGGCGGCGTTCCCTGGAACACCCCTCATCCGACCTCGCTTCGCGAGGCCACCTTCTCCCACAGGGGGAG
>NZ_RZQA01000396.1:0-5737 GCF_004022915.1 Mesorhizobium sp. M7A.F.Ca.US.006.04.2.1 | reverse complement strand
ACCGCGATCTATGAAATCACGCCAAAGGGCAGCGGCGGCGAACAGATCGACGCGCTGCGTTATGGCCAGGCGTCGGTGGACAATGGCGGCGTTGCCAATGCGGACGAATATGCCTTCGTCAAGATCCGCTACAAGCTGCCGAATGAAGACGTCTCGAAGCTGATCACCACGCCGGTGACCTCGGCCAACGAGATCTCGTCTTTCGACCAGGCCAGCACCGACCAGCGCTTCTCCGTCGCGGTCGCCGCCTTCGGCCAGAAGCTGCGCGACGAGGATGCGACCGCGAAGTTCGGTTACGACAAGATCATGGAGATCGCCACTGCCGCTCGAGGAGCCGACCCGTTTGGGTACAGGTCCGAGTTCCTCTCGCTTGTGCGCCTTGCCTCGGCGCTGGGCGGTAATCGGTAGTGGTGATGACGGCCGGTTTCTTTCAGATGGGATCGTTCTGACAGGGGAAACCGACCGCGGGCGGGTGAGGCATGCCGGCGAGGGGTTCATTCCCTTGCCGGCCTTTTTTCGGAGAATCTCCAGGTCGTTAAATTGCGCGGCATTTCCGGTAGCGGATCGCAACCCCCTGCTTGTTACGCAGGACAGGTGTACCGGGCTTGAGGGAGCCGAAATTGCAGATCAGGACTATCGCCAACTCGACACCGCCGGCACGAGATGCTTCGGCGGTTTCATCGGCCCCATCATCGGAATCCAGGCGTATCAGTGACGATGTCGCGCAGGCGCGCCACACCGCCATGTCGGCGCTGACCAACGACCGCTTCCGCATCATGCTGGAGCAGATAACCGATCCGGTTTCATCCGGCGCGCTGATGACGATGCACAGCGACAATGTGGTCGACTTCAAGTCGGCGCAGTCGAGCTACGCCGACAACAGCGAATAATCGAAACCGATAAGCTCAGGCCCGGCTGCGGCGGCGCTCGCGGCGGGCTTCGCTGGTCTCGGCGGTATTTTCCGTCGCCACCTTGTTGCGCATCGGGCCGATGCGCTCGACGATCGCGGCAACCGTCGGACGATCCGCCTTGGTGTGCGCGTCGAGCGCCTTGCGCATGGCGGCAAGGTGCTGGAACGAGGTGCCGCAGCAGCCGCCGATTATTTTGGCGCCGCCATCGACGGCGAGCCTGACATAGTCGGCCATCAGTTCGGGTGTGCCGGAATAATGGATTTCGGTGCCGCGGAATTCGGGAATGCCGCAATTGCCCTTGACGATCACCGTTGCCTCCGGCTTCGCCTCGGTCATGTCGAGCAGCGAGGCCAGGATGTCAGACGCGCCGACGCCGCAATTGGCGCCAACGCCAAGCGGCGCCTGCGACAGCCCGTCGGTGACGCCGTGGATATCCCTGGGTAGCAGGCCCATCATGGTGCGGCCGGCGGTGTCGAAGGAACCGGTATAGGTGTAAGGCAGGCCGACGCGGATGGCAGCCTCGGCGGCGGCGCGGATCTCGTCGGGAGCAGACATCGTCTCGATCCAGGCGACTTCGGCGCCGCCTTCCTTGAGACCCTCGATCTGCTCGGCGAAGGCGTCGACCGCCTCGTCGTAGGTCATGGCGCCGAGCGGCACCAGCAATTCGCCGGTCGGGCCGACCGAACCGGCGACGATCACCTTGCGGCCGGCCTTGTCGGCGACAGCACGGGCGATCTCGGCGGCGCGCTTGTTCAGCGCATGCACACGGTCCTGCGCATGATGCAGCTTCAGCCGGTGGCGGGTGCCGCCGAACGAGTTGGTGAGGATGATGTCGGCCCCGGCATCGACGAAATTCTGATGCAGGCTGGTGATGGTGTCAGGCGCCGTCTCGTTGAGCAACTCGGGCGCCTCGCCGGCTTCCAGCCCCATGGCGAACAGGTTTGTGCCGGTGGCGCCATCGGCCAGCAGCACGCCCTTTTCGGCCAGCAGAGCATCGATCGGGTTGGTGGTCGTCATCGGATTGGCTTTCATGTTTCGAAGTCGAATAAGGATATAAAGAAGTCTTTATGTGTAGTCAATGGAATGGCGGCAACGCGGCCACCAATGCGGAGGCCGGTTTCCGTCCGAAGGATCATTGTTGCCGAAGATCAGACAGTGCCTGTTGGGAACGACATGCCGGCCAGTCTGTGCGCGAAGCCGGACGCCTCGTGCGCATTGATGTCGGCGGCCCGGATCAGATTGTCGAAATGCTGGATCAACGTCTGGATCGGCTGGGTGGCGTTGAGCACCAGATACATGTCGCCGACATAGATGGCGGCGCGATAAGGGCCGAAGATTGTGTAGGGGATCGAATAGCGCATGCGCCCGTCATAGAGAAACAGCCGGAAGGTCGGATAGAGGTCGTCGAGCAGCGTCGCCATGTGCAGCAGCTGCGCGCGCCGGTCGGCTTCGGGGAAACGGTCCCAGACACCCAGCCCGCGGGCAAATATCTCCAGCGTGTGGCGCGGCATGCAGACTTCCATGTCGGTCTCAGGCCGCCTGTTGTAGTCGATGCGGTATTGCGTTTCGCCGGCCTGCGCCAGGCGGCTCTTGTTGGCGATGCCGGCTTCGTAGTCGACCAGCGCTTCGGTGCGCAGAAGATCGGGAATGCCGGCAGGCACGTAGCGGATCTTGGTGCCTGCCGCCTCGGCATGCCATTTGGCCAACAGCGTGCGGTCGAAACCATCCGGTGCCTCTTCGATCTCCAGGCTTTCGCGGATTTCGCCGGTGAGACCTTCGTCCTGGCTGAGGCCGAGGAGCCAATCGAGCGACACCTTGAACTCGGCGGCGATGTTGAGCAGTGTTTCGGCGCGGGGCAGGCGCGTCGAGGCGCCCGACAGCAGTTGCGACAGCGCCGAGCGGTCGATGCCGACCGCGGTTGCGAAGGCCGACTGATTCAGGTCGGAGCGTGTCAAGAGCATCTTCAGTCGCTCGCGGAAGATCGTCGACAGGTCGCGCTTGTCCATGTCCGTGCTCCACCTGGATTGAGGAAAAATTTGCGCCGGAACCGCTCCGAGGGTGGCGTTAGGCGTAAATGAATCCCTAAGTCTGTTTACAATGTATAACATGTGCGGTCAAAAATGCGCAATCGCAACAGTTCGTGCACTTTGTCTCGTTGAGTGGAATCATTTCTCCTGACACAATGCTGTCAGGAATCAATTGGGATTCCGGCGACTGAGGGGCAGTGGTCGATAGCATGACGAGCAAGAGCATCAGGCGACACAGCGTACGGGCCATTGAGTGGCCAACCGTGGTACTCGCCTTCTTCTGCTACGCGACATGGCTCGCCACCGGTTTCCTGCTCTGGCCTTCCTATCCCGTCCTGGCGCTCGCCGTCCTCGCCTTCACCGCCGCATTGCAGTCGTCGATCATGCACGAAGTGCTGCACGGGCATCCGACGCGCAACGCGCGGGTCAACGAAGCCTTCGTGTTTCTGCCGATCGGTCTGGTCTGGCCGTTCCGCCGCTTCAAGACCATTCATCTGCGTCACCACGCCGACGAGCGGCTGACCGACCCGCTCGATGACCCGGAAAGCTATTATCAGGCGCTCTGGCAGCATGACGAGCTGCCGCCGACGATGAAATTCCTGCTCAAGATCAACAACACCATGGCAGGCCGCTTCGTGCTCGGCCCGTGGCTGTCCTGCGTCGGCTTCTTCATCGACGATGCCAAGCAGGTGATCGCCGGCGACAAGCCGATCCGCAAGGCCTGGCTGCTGCATGCGATCGGCCTGGCCGTCGTGCTGCCGATCGTTCAGTTCGGCTTCGGCATCCCGCTGTGGCTTTACATTCTGGTGCCGGTCTGGCTCGGCCAGTCGCTGATCTCGATCCGTACGTTCGCCGAGCATCAATGGTCGGAACATCCGGAAGGCCGTACGGTGATCGTCGAGCGCTCGCCGCTGTCGTTCCTGTTCCTCAACAACAATCTGCATTTCGTCCATCACAAGACCCCGACCGTGGCCTGGTACAAGCTGCCCAAGCTGTTTCGCGACCGCCGTGAGGAATGGCTGCGGATGAACAATGGCTATGCCTATCCGAATTATTTCGCGCTGGTCAAAGCCTATGCGTTCAAGGCGAAAGAGCCGATCGTGCACCCGGTGCTGCGGCGTGCGCCTGAGCCGGGCAGGGCCTTCAAGCCGCGCATCAGGGCGCGCAGCATCAGCGGGCTCGGCAGTGCGCCGGTTCCCGCCGAGCCGCCCAAGGAATAATTCCGGCCTACCCGGAATCCGTGTCGGCCAATTCTGATTGGACGCCGCGTTTTCGCGATCCTTTTTCCAGACATGATGATTTGATATCGGCATGAGTGAATTGGTTGCGGCGTTGCCGATGTATGATTGGCCCGAAATGCGCGATGAGGTCGACGCGCAATGGGTGCTGCTGCGCGATGCGTTTCGGCAAAAGGGGATCGACGCGCCGGGAGCCATCGTGCGGCGCAATGGCGACCTGCCGCCGGTGCCGGGCGGAATTCGCGATGCTGCCGGTGCATTGATCGCACCCGATCCCGCGACATTGCCACCGGATGAACTCGATTTCCATAGATTGTGGCTGCATCCTTTGCTGCTGTTCGCGCAGACCTGCTGGGGGCCGATGGAACTTGGCCTGTCCAGGCATGTGCAGGTGGTCGGCCAGCCGAGCTATGACGCCTATGAAGGCGGGCAGGGCGAGCTCTATTCGAGCGCTCTGGTGATGCGGATAGGCGAGGGACCGGAAGTTCGATCGCCTACGGATGGCAGCGCTCTCATCCCGCTCGATCTGATCCGCGGCAAGCGCTTCACCTTCAACAGCCTCGATTCCATGTCGGGCATCATTGCGCTGACGCGCGACCTGCAAGCGGCCGGCGAAGGCTTGGACATCTTTTCGTCGCGTAGCGAGAGCGGCGGTCACCGCGCTTCAATCGTCGCCATTGCCGAGGGCAGGGCCGATGTTGCAGCGATCGACTGCGAAAGCTGGGCGCTGGCGCAGCGCTTCGAGCCAGCAGCGCGGAAAGTCGCGATCGTCGGCTGGACCGGACGGCGCAAAGGCCTGCCGTTCATCACGGCGAGGGCAACACCGGAAAAGACAGTCAGGGCAATGCGAGAAGCGCTTGCCGGACTATCCGAGCAGCCTCGTATCCAGCGGGTAGGTTGAGAGCTGTTCGTTGCCGGTCTCGGTGATCAGGATCTGCTCTTCGAGCTTGACGCCTTCGCGCCCGCCAAGCCGGCCGATATAGCTTTCCACGCACAGCACCATGCCAGGTTCCAGCACGCCGTCCGGCGTGTCCGATGTCCAGTCGCTGGCATGCGGCAAGGTCGGGTATTCATCGGCCAGACCGACGCCGTGATAGAGCACGCCGTAGCGCGTCGGGAAGCAGTCACCCGGCGGCACCGCCGAGGCTTCGACGAGGGCGCGAAACGAGATGCCTGGCTGCATCAGAGCCATGTTGTGTTCGATCTGGTCGGCGGCGATGCGGAACAGGGCGCGCTGTTCATTCGACGGGTTTGCATCGCCGCACAGCCAGGTGCGCGACAGGTCGGCGCAGAAGCCGTAGGGGCCGATCAGGTCGGTGTCGAAGGCGACGAGATCGCCAGCCTCGATCTTTCGCGAAGAGCATTCCTGGAACCACGGATTGGTGCGCGGGCCTGACGTCAGCAGTCGCGTCTCGATCCACTCGCCGCCGCGCGCGATGTTGCCACGATGCAATTCCGCCCATAGCTCGTTCTCGGAAATGCCCGGCTTCAGCGCCTGTTCCATCTCGCCCATCGCCGCTTCGCAAGCGACAATCGCCCGGCGCATGGCGAGGATTTCGTC
>NZ_RZQA01000395.1:0-5743 GCF_004022915.1 Mesorhizobium sp. M7A.F.Ca.US.006.04.2.1 | reverse complement strand
CCCATGATGCGGATATGGTCGCCGGACGGACCGATGAAGGTGATGTTGTGCGCGGCCAGTATGTCGGCGAACTTGGCGTTCTCCGACAGGAAGCCGTAGCCCGGATGCACGGCGTCGGCGCCGGTGATTTCGCAGGCCGCAACGATCTGATGGATGTTGAGATAGCTGTCGCGCGATGGCGGCGGACCGATGCAGACGCTCTCGTCCGCGAGCCGCACATGCATGGCGTCGGCATCGGCGGTCGAATGCACCACCACCGTCTGGATGCCGAGTTCCTTGCAGGCGCGCAGTACCCGGAGGGCGATTTCGCCGCGATTGGCGATGAGGATCTTCTGAAACATCAGGCCCGCTCTACTCGATCACGACGAGCGGCATGCCATATTCGACCGGCTGCGAATCCTCGAAAAGGATCGCGGTCACCGTGCCGGCGCGTGGCGAGGGGATCTGGTTCATCGTCTTCATTGCTTCGATGATCAGCAGCGTCTGGCCTTCCTTGACCTTCTGGCCGACTTCGATGAATGCCTTGGCGTCCGGCGACGGCGCCAAATAGGCCGTGCCGACCATCGGTGAGGTGACCGCATTCTTGGAAAGGTCCGCCACCACAGGCACTGCAACGGCGGCAGCCTGCGCTGCTGCCGGCGCATAGGCCGGTTGCGGCGCCGCGATTGCATGAACGGCCGGCGCCTGCCGCGAGACGCGCACCTTCAGGTCGCCCAGTTCAACCTCGATCTCGGTGAGGTTGGTGTCGTTCAGTATGCCCGCCAGATCGCGGATCAGTTGCTGGTCAACACCGGTCTTCTTTATCGACATTTTCGAGCCTTCTGTTTGTTGGCCGGTCATAGGCGTGCGGCCAGCGCCTGTAGCGCCAGCGTATAGCCGAGCGGCCCAAAGCCACAGATCATGCCGACGGCGACCGGCGCGACCATGGAGACGTGGCGGAATGGTTCCCGCGCATGGATGTTGGAAAGATGAACTTCGGCCACCGGCAATGGTGCGACGGCGCGGATGGCGTCGTGGATGGCAATCGAGGTGTGGCTGTAGGCGCCCGGGTTGATGACGATGCCGACAGCCTTGTCGCCGGTTTCCTGAATCCAGTCGACAAGGTCGCCCTCATGGTTCTACTGGCGGAAATCGATCTCGAACCCCAGCGCCGTGCCTGCCTGCTTGCAGTCGTCGGCGATCGCGGCAAGCGTCTTGCCGCCATAGATGCCCGGCTCGCGCTTGCCGAGCGCGTTGAGATTGGGACCGTTCAGGACGAAAACCGTTTTCAAAAAAGCCGACCTTTCCCGGCGCCGTCATCAAGCCGGCGCGCTGGGCCCTCTATAATGGGCATAGCCGCCCGCGGAAAGAGCGCAAGTACGTTCTTTCACTGTCCACAACAGGCGGAAATGTGCCAGTGAGAGATAGCTGGCGAGCAAGATCAGAGCGCGGCTTTCGCCGCCTCGATCTTTTCAGCCAGCACTTCCTGCCCGAGCGCCCCGAACACCACCTCGTTGCCGACGACATAGGACGGCGTTCCGGTGATCGCCAGCTTGTTGGCAAGATCGTAGGTCTTGGCGAGGGCCTCGTTGATTGTCGGGTCCTTCATCTTCTCGCGCAGCGCCGCTTCGTCGGCGCCGAGCGACAGCGCGACCTTCATGGCCGCCGCCTCGGTGGCGCGTCCCTGACCGCCGAGCAACGCATTGTGGAACTCGCCGTACTTTTCCGGGTGCATCAGGTGGAAGGCCATCGAGACCACGCTCGCCTTCTGCGAATCCGGTCCGAGGATGGGGAATTCCTTGAGCACGAAACGCAGGTCCGGATCGGTCTTGGTCAGCGCCTTCATGTCGTCGATGGCACGTTTGCAGAAGCCGCAATTATAGTCGTAGAACTCGACGATGGTGACCTTGCCGGTCGGATTGCCGACGACGCCGTCGAAGGCGGAGTTGAAAATCTGGTCCTTGGCATCCTTGATCACGCCGAGATGAGCGATGCGCTGCTCTTCCTTCTGCTTGGCCTCAAGCGCGTCCTGGACTTCCAGAAGAACTTCCGGGTTTTTCAACAAATAGTCGCGGATGATGCCTTCGACCTCGGTGCGGTCGATCTTGGTATCGGCCGCCGCCGTCTCGACCGGCTGTGCGGTCCCGGCCTTGGCGATCTGCGGGTTTCCGGCAACGAATCCGAAAGCCAGCATGGCCAGAGCGACCGCAACCCCCGTGGTGCCCAGCAGCAGTGCCTTTTTCATCGTTCCTGTTCCTTCTGCCTGTTTTCCGGTCTGGCTATGTCGTGGCGCGCGGCCGGAAGGTTCACTTGATCTTGGTTGACGGCTTGTAGTTTATGATATCCTGGGCGCGAAGCCAGCGCGGCTCGCCGCGTTTCATCTGCTGCTGCGCCCGCATGGCGAAAATCTTCGCATCCTTGTAGTTGCCGGAATAGAAATGGCTTTCGGCGGTGGCAAGTTCAGCGCCAGGTATGTCGCCCAACTCGCCATAGGCCTGCGCCAGATGGCGATATCCGGCTGAATTTTCCTTGTCGCGACCGAGGCCATTGTTGATCTGCACGACGGCTTTTTTGAGGGAGTCGGGCGTGCCGACGGCCATCAGCGCCTGGCCCACGGACACCGGCAGCAGACCGGACCGAGCCGAATCGAGGCTGACCGCCTTGGCATAGGCGTCCGCGGCTTCCTTGGGTTTGTTGGCTTTCATCAGGATGTCGCCGCGCAGTTCCTGGAAGTAGGCATTCTTCGGTTGCGCTTTGATCAGTGCATTGGTCTTGGCGAGGGCGGCGGCGATGTTGCCGAACAGGTAGGTCGACTGGGCGTCGCCGTACTGGGCGGCGAGGGTTCCTTGCATCTTTCGCATCAGCCGGGACGCGGCCGCCTGGCCTTCCATGTAAACGGCGATCTTCACCCGCATCATGTCATGGCGCTGCTGCAGCGCGGGCGGGTCCGGCCTGTCGACATTGGGGTCCTGTTTCACCAGCACTTCGAGATTGGCGATGCGATCCTGCGGCATCGGATGGCTGATCCGATACGGATCGACCTGGGCGCCCGAAAGCGAAAGTGCGGTCTGGAAGCGGCGGAATGTCTTCAGCATGCCCATGCCGGACTGGCCGGTGGCGTTGAGATAGGTGATCGCCGAGCGGTCGGCCGTCATCTCCTCGGTGCGCTGATAGGCGAGGATGCTGCGCTGTGCCATTTCGCCGCCGCCGGCAGCCACGCCCATGCCGGCGCCGGCGAGACCGCGGCTGCTGGTTGTGGCACCGGCGACAATGGCGCCGGCGCCAAGCAATGTCGCGATGACGGCCATCGTCTTGGCTCGTTCGAGCTGGTCGCGCAGCTTCTGCTGGTGGCCGCCGGCAATATGACCGGCTTCGTGCGCGATGACGCCGATGATCTCGTTGGGCGTTTCAGCCGTCATCAGCGCGCCGGTGTTGATGAACAGCCGACGCCCGGTGACGAAGGCGTTGAAACTCTGGTCGTTGACCAGGACGATGTCGATGCCGTCATTCGCCAGGCCGGCCGCCCTGAAGATCGGCCGCGCGTAATCGCGCACCAGCGCCTCGATCTCGGCGTCGCGCACCACCGGCACGTTCTGGGCGAAGGCGCTGACCGAGCTCGACATTGCAACGGCAACGCCAAGCGAAAGCGTCGCGAAGACGCGCGCTGCCTGGGCAATCGTCGATCTGGGTCGGCTCAACATGATGTGTCCACTGGTAGACGAGCGGGCGAAAGATGAAAAGTCGGCGCCGGAAACTTCCTCAACTTGTGATCCTCACATCAATCGGGCATTTGTGCGGCACATGCGCCAGTGCCTGGCGCCGTCAGTCATCGGGAATACTGGTTAAATGGTCGTTTCGCTCTCACGCCGTGGCAATGTCGAGCCCTTCCATGCGATGGACATTCTGGCAGAGGCAAACCGGCTGAAGTCCCAGGGCGTGCCGGTTGTTTCGATGGCCGTCGGCCAACCCTCCGATCCCGCACCGGTTCTGGTTCGCGCCGCAGCAGCCAAGGCGCTGCAGGATGGGCGCATCGGCTACACCGACGCGCTCGGACTGGCAGGTTTGCGCAAGGCGATAGCCGGACACTACGCCGATCACTACGGGCTTGAGATCGAGCCCGGCCGGATCGCGGTGACCACGGGATCGTCGGCCGCCTTCAATCTTGCCTTCCTGGCGATGTTCGATCGGGGTGACCGCGTCGCCATCGCGGCACCCGGTTACCCTGCCTACCGCAACATCATGGCCGCACTCGGCATCGAGGTGGTCGAGATCGAGCTCGGCGACGCCGCCTACCTGCATGCCGGCCATTTGGAAGCCGCGCATCGTGAAAAGCCGCTGAAAGGCGTTCTCTTCGCCAGTCCCGCCAATCCAACCGGCGCGGTCATACCAGCCGATGAACTGGCGGCTCTGGTAGGGACGGCACAGGACCTCGGCATCGCCGTCATCTCCGACGAAATCTATCACCGGCTGGCCTATGCCGCCCCCGACACCACGGCACTTGCCTATGGCGGCGATGTGACGGTGATCAATTCCTTCTCCAAATATTACTGCATGACCGGCTGGCGAATCGGCTGGATGGTGCTGCCGCAGGAACTGGTGCGGCCGGTCGAGCGCGTCGCCCAGAGCCTCTACATCTCGCCGCCGGAGCTATCGCAGATTGCCGCGATCGAAGCGTTCAGGGCGACCGAGGAACTGGAGGCGGTAAAAGGCCGCTACGCCTGGAATCGCGAGCTCTTGATGAAACGCCTGCCGGAACTCGGCTTTCCGCTGGCGGCGCCCATGGACGGCGCCTTTTATGCGTTCTGTGACGTCACCAGGCATACCAATGACAGCATGGCCTTTGCGCGAAAGATGCTGGCCGAGGCGCATGTTGCAGCAACGCCCGGCCGCGACTTCGACACTCAGGCTGGGCACCGGACCATGCGTTTCTCCTATGCCGGCAGCCACGACGACATGGTCGAGGCAATGGTGCGCATCGAACGCTGGTTGAGGTAGCACGATGCCGGAACTTGAACAGGCCCCCAAACTTGATCGGGCATTGGCCGAAGTCGCCGCCGAAATGGCCGAGCGCACCGATCGCGGCGACGTCGCTTCCTACATTCCGCAGCTGGGCAAGGTCGATCCGAAGAAGTTCGGCATCGCGGCGGTCACCAATGACGGCCGCGTGCTGATGGCCGGCGATGCCGACCAGGCATTTTCCATCCAGAGCATCTCGAAAGTGTTCACGCTGACACTGGCGCTCGGCAATGTCGGTGACGCGCTTTGGCAGCGGGTAGGCCGCGAACCGTCAGGCAATCCATTCAACTCGATCGTGCAGCTCGAGCATGAGAACGGCATTCCGCGCAACCCGTTCATCAATGCCGGCGCCATTGTCATTTCCGACATCCTGCTTGCCGGCCACCAGCCGCGCGAGGCGATCGGCGAAATCCTGCGCTTCATCCAGTTCCTCGCCGACGACGAAACGATCATCATCGATCGTGAGGTCGCGGCGTCCGAACGGGCCACCGGCTATCGCAACTTCGCGCTTGCCAACTACATGAAATCCTTCGGCAATCTCCACCACGCGCCGGAGCTGGCGCTGGGCGTCTACTTCCACCATTGCGCCATCGCAATGAGTTGCCGGCAACTGGCACTCGCCGGCCGCTTTCTCGCCAATGGCGGCAAGAACCCGGCGACCGGGCATTCCGTGGTGTCGGCCGAACGGGCACGCCGCATCGGCGCGATGATGCTGACCTGCGGTCACTATGATGGCTCCGGCGATTTC
>NZ_RZQA01000394.1:0-5746 GCF_004022915.1 Mesorhizobium sp. M7A.F.Ca.US.006.04.2.1 | reverse complement strand
ATTTGGCGAAGCGGGCGCCGAGCTTGTAGTAGTCGGCAAGCCGTTCGCGCAGGCCATCGAGGCCTTCGGTGACGGTGTCGCCGGGAAACCTGGCCAGCGGCTTGGCGCCGGCATCGACCTTGATGCCGGGGATGGCGCCGGCGGCCCTGATGATGTCGACCAGCGGCGTGCCGTCGGCGGCCTTCTGGCGGATCGTCTCGTCATAGAGGATGACACCGGAAATGTAGCGGGTCATCGCCTCTCTGGTGCGGAACATCATCTCGCGGTAGTCGCGGCGGCTGTCGGCGGTCGATTCGACGCCGATGACGTCGAAGCGCTTCTTGATGGTGCCGGAACTTTCGTCGGCGGCCAGCAGGCCCTTGCCATCGGCGACGATCGCAGCGGCAATGTCTTCGAGACGTTCGCTCATTGTTGCTTCTCCTGAAACGGTTGTTCCGCGCTTAACGGAAGTCTACCGCCAAAGGAATGGCATCGGAAAGCTCGAATCGATTGAAGCCTCGGGCGGCCTTGTTCGCTCTCCGAGCGTTGATCGCCTCGCAGCCTCAGCGCTTCAACACATCGACGCCGGGCAGCGGCTTGCCTTCCATCCACTCCAGGAAGGCGCCGCCGGCGGTCGAGACATAGGTGAAGTCGTCGGCGACGCCGGCGTGGTTGAGCGCCGCGACCGTATCGCCACCGCCTGCAACCGAGACCAGCTTGCCTTCCTTGGTGCGCGACGCCGCGTGCTTGGCAGCCGCCACCGTCGCATGATCGAAGGGCGCGATCTCGAAGGCGCCGAGCGGGCCGTTCCAGACCAGTGTCGCGGCGCGGTCGATCCATTCGCCGATGGTCGTCACGGTTTTGGCGCCGACATCGAGGATCATCCCGTCGGCCGGCACATCGGAGATGGCGACGGTCTCGCAGGCCGCGCCCGCCTTGAACTCCCTGGCGACGACGCCGTCGACCGGCAGGATGATGGCGCAGCCGGCCTCGGCCGCCTCGATCATGATCTGCTTGGCGGTTGAGGCGAGATCATGCTCGCACAGCGATTTCCCGACATCGGTGCCGCGCGCGGCGAGGAAGGTGTTGGCCATGCCGCCGCCGATGACCAGCGCGTCGACCTTCTTCACCAGGTTCATCAACAGATCGATCTTGGTCGAGACCTTGGCGCCGCCGACAATGGCGACGACCGGACGAACCGGTTTTCCCAAGCCCTTCTCCAGCGCCTCAAGCTCGGCTTGCATGGTGCGGCCGGCAAAAGCCGGCAACAGATGCGCCAGCCCCTCGGTCGAAGAATGCGCGCGGTGCGCGGCCGAGAAGGCGTCGTTAACGAAGATGTCGCCATTGGCGGCGAGTTTTTCGGTGAAGGCCGGGTCATTCTTTTCTTCGGCCTTGTAGAAGCGAGTGTTTTCGAGCAGCAGCACGTCGCCCTTGTTCATGGCGGCGACAGCACTTCCGGCCGTGTCGCCGACGCAATCCGAGGCGAAACCGACGGGGCGGCCGAGCACTTCTGCCGTGGCTTTGGCGATCGGCTCCAGCGAGAATTCGGGCGAAGGCCCATCCTTGGGTCGGCCGAAATGGGCGAGCAGGATGACCTTGGCGCCCTTGGCCGATAGCTCGGCGATGGTCGGTGCGATGCGTTCGATGCGGGTGGCGTCGGTGACTTTGCCCTCAGTGACAGGCACGTTGAGGTCGACGCGCACCAGCACGCGCTTGCCGCTGATGTTGCCGATATCGTCGAGTGTCTTGAAGGCGGCCATGCGGGTTCCTTTCGCGAAAAACCGGGGGACCATACCCCGCATCGGCGACGATGCAAGGCTTAGGGCGCGCTCGAACCGAAATTTTGAAGTGGGCACGATCTTGCACTGGCGGGTGGATGAATGGCAGCGCTCAATAGCGGGTTTGTCAGCTTTCGGTTGCTGCCTTTTCCGGCGCTGGCTCCGGGGCCGGTTTGTCGTCCGCCCGCGCCTCGTCCGCCTGCGCCTCGGTCGGCTTGCGCCAATTGCGGATGAAGGCGGAAAGACGGTCGCCGATTTCTCCGGCGCTGAGGAAGACCGGCACCCGCGCCACCGGAGCGGTCGGCTCGAACGACAGGCCGAGGCCTATGATCTTCCCCTTGTCGTCGACGTCGCGGACGATCAGTTCTATCGGGCCGAGCAGCACGCGGTCGGCATATTCGGCATGGCCGCCGAGCCGCGCCGTGACCAGCGCGCCAACGGTGAGCTTTTGCTCCACTTCGGTTAGACCTGGCGTATAGGCTGCTTCCAGTTCGGCGGCGGGGCGCGCTGGATCGACGGCGAAGGCGCCGAAGAAATCGGCATCTTCGGGATCGACCACGGCACGGCTGGCGAACAGCTTGTCGAGCAGGCGCGGATAGCGATCCGGGACGAAAATGTAGACCTGGTCGCCGGCGGCGAGCCGGCCCATGTCCTGGAAGCGCATCGAACGGCCGTCACGCAGCACCAGCGAGGGTCGCGCCCAGCGTGGGATGCGCTCGCCGCGCGCCACCGGGCTGCCGGGTGCGACGCGATAGGCGAGAAGCTCGTGATGGGCCGAACCCGGCAATTCCAGCTCGACCTTGTCCAGCGGTCCGAGCCGCGCCGGCACGATCAAACCGAGGCGGCGCGCCAGCGGTCCGACCGTCCAGCCCTGGATGACCAGCGAAACCAGAACGATGATGAAGGCGGTGTTGAAGATGACACGGCCATTTTCCAGCCCGCCGAGCAGCGGGGTGATGGCAAGCAGGATCGACACCGCGCCGCGCAGGCCGACCCACGAGACAAAGGCGACTTCGGGGCGCGGCATGCGGAACGGGATCAGGCAGAGCCAGACGGCGACCGGCCGCGCCACGAACATCAGGAACAGGCCGAGCAGCACCGCCGGCACCATGATCGCCGGGAATTGCGAGGGCGTCGCGAACAGGCCGAGGATGAGGAACATGATGATCTGTGCCAGCCATGACATGCCGTCCTGGAAGCGCTTGAGGATGGTGACGGCGCGGATATCGGAATTGCCCGAGATGAGGCCGGCGATATAGACCGCCAGGAAGCCCGAGCCGCCAATGGCGCCGGCGGCGGCAAAGACCATCAACGACAAGGTCAGCACGAAGATCGGCAGCAGGCCATGGTCGAGATTGAGCCGGTCGACGAGACGCACGATGGCGAGGCCGCCGAGCACGCCGACGACAGCGCCAAGGCCCATGTTGAGGAGGAAGCCGAGGAAAAGGCTGGTGACCAGGACGTTGGTCTCGGGATTGGCATGAGCGGCGATGATCTCGACCAGCGTGATGGTCAGGAAGATGGCGATGGGGTCATTGGTGCCGGATTCCACCTCGAGCGTCGAGCGCACGCGTTCGCGCAGATTGATCTCGCCGGCACGCAGCAGGAAGAACACGGCGGCCGCATCGGTGGAGGCGACTGCGGCGCCGAGCAGGAAGGATTCCAGCCAGGTGAGGTCGAGCAGATAGTGGGCGGCGGCGCCGAACAGGCCGGTGGTCAGAATTACGCCGAAGGTCGCCAGCGACAACGCCGGGCCGGCTGCCTGCCGCAAGGCGTTGAGCGGCGTGCCGAAGCCGGAATCGAACAGGATGACGGCCAGCGCCAGTGAGCCGGCAAAATAGGCGATGCGGGCATTGTCGAACTGGATGCCGAGACCGTCGGTGCCGGTGGCGAGGCCAATGCAGAGGAACAGGAGCAGAAGAGGGGCGCCGAAGCGGAAGGCGATCAGGCTCGAAAACGCGGCGGCGACGACAAGCGCTGTGCCGACCAGCGTGACGAGATAGATCGCATGCTCCATCCTGAAATCAGCCCCTCAAATTCGTCTGTCTCCTGCTTTGCGAGAGAGTGGGGCGAAGACGTGACCAGTGCAAGGCGGCAGGGTGGCTTTTTGGCCTATGCCGCTGATTTTCGGATGTTTTGGCGCCCGGGACACAATTTGGGAAGGCGCAAGCTGCGCTCATGAAAAACGCCCGGGCAAAGCCGGGCGTTCCAAGTCTCGAAAAGAGTGCTTTGTGATCAGGCGATGGTCTTGCCGAAGGCGACCGATGTGTCGCCCATGCGGTTGGAGAAACCCCATTCATTGTCGTACCAGGAGAGCACCGATACGAAATTGCCGTCCATCACCTTGGTCTGGTCGAGCGCCATGATCGAGGAGCGCGGATCGTGGTTGAAGTCGATCGACACGTTCGGGTGATGAGTGACGCCGAGAATGCCCTTGAGCTTGCCGTTGGAGGCGGCGATCACCGCTTCGTTGATCTCCTGCGCCGTGGTCGACCGCTTGGCGATGAACTTGAAATCGACGACCGAGACGTTCGGGGTCGGCACGCGGATCGAGATGCCGTCGAGCTTGCCCTTGAGGTCGGGCAGCACCAAGCCGATCGCCTTGGCGGCACCGGTCGAGGTCGGGATCTGCGACAGCGCAGCGGCGCGGGCGCGGTAGAGATCCTTGTGCATGGTGTCCAGGGTCGGCTGGTCGCCGGTGTAGGAGTGGATCGTCGTCATCATGCCTTTTTCGATGCCGACCGTTTCGTGCAGCACGGCTGCCAGCGGCGCCAGGCAGTTGGTGGTGCACGAGGCGTTCGAGATGACGATATGATCCTTGGTCAACTGGTCGTGGTTGATGCCGTAGACCACGGTGAGGTCGGCGCCTTCGGCAGGGGCCGAAACGATGACGCGCTTGGCGCCGGCGGTCAGGTGTGCCGCTGCCTTGTCGCGGGCGGTGAAGATGCCGGTGCATTCGAGCGCGATGTCGATGCCGAGTTCCTTCCACGGCAACTGCGTTGGATCCTTGATCGCGGTGACCTTGAACGTCTCCTTGCCGACGGTGATCTGGTCGCCGGATACCGAGACTTCATGCGGGAAGCGGCCGTGCACGCTGTCATAGCGCAAGAGGTGCGCATTGGTCTCGACTGGGCCGAGGTCGTTGACGGCGACGACGTCGATGTCCTTGCGGCCGGATTCATGGATAGCGCGCAGGATGTTGCGGCCGATGCGGCCAAATCCGTTGATGGCAACTCTGACGGTCATAATTCTCTCCCTGGGAGTTGGAGGGCGGACGAGGGGTCTGCAGTTTCATAGCGGCGGAAGCAGAAAGAATCCAGCCGCACTGGCGTGGATTTAAATCGATTAAGTTGAGCCAGCCCGGCGAAGCCGTTTTCGCGGTTTCGCCGAACTGGCCCAGAATCTTACTTGGCGTGCAGGCGGGCTTCCGCCGCCTTGGCCGCGGCCTCGGCGGTAATGCCGAAATGCGGATAGAGTTGCTCGATCGTGCCCGACGCGCCGAAGCCGGTCATGCCGACGAAGATGCCGTCTGAGCCGATCAGATGATCCCATCCCTGGCGGATGCCGGCTTCGATCGCCATCTTGATCGGCGCATTGCCGATCGTCTTCTTGCGGTAGTCGTCGCTCTGCTGGTCGAACAGTTCGAAGCAGGGAACCGAGACGACGCGGGTCGGATGGCCGTGCTTTTCCAACAGCTCGCGCGCGCCAAGTGCGATCTCGACCTCGGAGCCGGTGGCGAAGATCGTTATCGCCGCCTCGCCGCTGGCGGCGGCCAGCTCATAGGCGCCCTGGCTGCTGAGGTTCTTGGCCGTGAATTCGGTGCGCACCGTCGGCAGGTTCTGGCGGGTCAGCGCCAAGGTCGACGGCGTCTTTTCCGACTCCAGGGCGATCTGCCAGCATTCCGCGGTTTCGACCGCGTCGGCCGGGCGGAAGACATTGTGGTTGGGGATCGCGCGCAATGCCGCCAGATGCTCGACCGGCTGGTGGGT
>NZ_RZQA01000393.1:0-5785 GCF_004022915.1 Mesorhizobium sp. M7A.F.Ca.US.006.04.2.1 | reverse complement strand
GTTGTTGACCGGCGCCGACGCCGCCTGTGTCAGCCGGCGGTAGGAATTGACATAGGGCGCGAACATCACCAGCGCGTTCGGCACATGCTTCTGCATGCCGCCGATAAAGTGGAAAAAATCGTCGGTTTCCGAGCCGTCAGCGGCCGAAAAGATGTTCTGTCCGGTCTTCTTGTCGATGATCGACTGATGGATGTGCATGGCGGAGCCGGGTTGCC
Source organism: Mesorhizobium sp. M7A.F.Ca.US.006.04.2.1 (assembly GCF_004022915.1). Classification (NCBI taxonomy): domain Bacteria; kingdom Pseudomonadati; phylum Pseudomonadota; class Alphaproteobacteria; order Hyphomicrobiales; family Phyllobacteriaceae; genus Mesorhizobium; species Mesorhizobium sp. M7A.F.Ca.US.006.04.2.1. Next base: position 5,570 of record NZ_RZQA01000393.1, on the reverse strand, counting down.
CCTGGATCGGCTTGGCCATGAAGGTGGCGTAGATCTCGTGCTTCAGCGCCGCCTCGCGAATGGTGCGCTTGAACATGAACACCTGGTCGGCCAGTTCGATCGGGTCGCCATGGCGTAGATTGATCTCCAACTGGCCGGCACCTTCCTCGTGGATCAGCGTATCGATCTCCAGGCCCTGGCTTTCGGAGAAATGATAGATGTCGTCGATCAGTTCGTCGAATTCGTTGACGCCGGCGATCGAATAGCCGGCGCCGCCGCCGATCGCGCGTCCCGACCGGCCAACCGGCGGGGTCAGCGGATAGTCCGGGTCGGGATTCTTGCGCACCAGGTAGAACTCGATCTCGGGCGCCACCACTGGCTTCAGGCCGAGCTTGTCATAGGCGGCCACCACACGCTTCAACACGTTGCGCGGCGTGAACTCGACCGAGCGTCCGTCTTGGTGGACGAGGTCGCAGATGACCGCGGCCGTCGGGTCTTCTTCCCAGGGCACCACCGTCAGCGTCGACAGGTCGGGCATCAGTTTGAGGTCGCCGTCGTCTTCGGGGTAGTGGAAGCCGTTGCCATCCTCGGGGTAGCCGCCGGATATCGTCGTCATGAAGACTGCCGACGGCAGCGCCAGCGAGGTGTTGGAGGTGAATTTCTTCGATGGCATCATCTTGCCACGCGCGACGCCTGCCTGATCGGGCGTGATGCACTCGATGTCCTCGATGCCGCGCCATTCCAGCCAGGCGCTGACTTCCTTCCAGTTCTTGACGCCTCGTTGGTTTTTCACGAAGGCAGGCGTGCGGGCGCGTCCTCCGCGGCTCGACGGACGGACTTCCTTTTTTGCAGGCGGCATCATTCACCAGATTGGGTTGCGGATTGTGGAGTATAGCCGTGCCCTCCTATGGAAGGGAAGGGGAGCCGCGTCGGGCATTGCCCGGTGCGGTTGAAAATCACGCCAATCGGCTTAGTTTCGGCCGTCCCAATTCCAATCGAGGCGTTCAATGCGGCGCAATGACAAACTGACGACGATCGGCTTCGACGCCGACGACACGTTGTGGCAGAACGAGCAGTTCTTCCGGCTGACGGAAAAGCGCTTTGCCGCCATGCTCGTCGACCATGGCGAAGCGGAGCACATCTCGGCACGATTGCTGGAGGCCGAAAGGCGCAACCTCGCTGTCTATGGCTTCGGCATCAAGGGATTTACCCTGTCGATGATCGAGACGGCGATCGAGGTCACGCAAGGCCGCGTGCCGGGCTCGGTCATAGCGGAGATTCTCGATGCCGGCCGCGAGATGCTGAGCCATCCGATCGAGGCCTTGCCGCACGCCCGCGAGACGGTCGAAAAGCTTGCCGGCGCATTCCGCCTCGTGCTGATCACCAAGGGCGACCTCTTCGACCAGGAGCGCAAGCTGGCTGGCTCAGGCCTTGGCGATCTGTTCGACGCGGTCGAGATCGTCAGCGACAAGAATGCCGCCACCTATAGCAGGCTCTTCAACCGCCACGGCGATGGTCCGGCGAAAAGCATGATGGTCGGCAACTCGCTGAAGTCGGATGTGGTGCCGGCCATCGAGGCCGGCGGGTGGGGTGTTCATGTGCCGCATGAACTGACCTGGGTGCTGGAGCATGTCGAAGCGCCGGTAACCGAATCGAGGTTCCGCCAGATATCCGATCTCGGACAACTGCCCGGACTGATCGAAAGCATCATCGATCCCTGATCGCCGGGCGATCCGTGGTCGCCCGGCCTTACCTGGTTTCGATTCCGGACGGAAAAACCGCTATACACTTTCCCGCAATTGCCTCAGCGGCCGATCAGGCGATCGATCACCGGTTGCAACCGTTCGGGCGTGATCGGCTTGGCGATCACCACGTCGATGACACCAGACAGGCCCAGGCTTTCCGTGGTGCCATTCTTGGTTGACAGCAGGATTACCGGTGGCAGCGATTTGCCCGAGGCGCGGCGCAACGCGTCGATGCTGGACATCAGATTGTCGCAGTCCTTGTTGTCGGCGCCGCCGTCAAGGACAACCGCGCCGGGAATGAGCGACCGCAAGATCCTTGCCGCCGTGTCGGGAGATTCCGAAATCGGCTTGAGCCCGGATCGCTCGACGATCTTTGAAATCACCACGCGATTGATTGGCGACCTGCCGACGACAAGCACCTGCGACGGATCACGGATCGCCTCGGCGGTTGAGCCGCGGGTCACCAGATTCGGATGTCTTGGAGTCTCGCCTTCGCGATTCACCGGGCACACAAGTCAGCCAAGAAGCTCGCCCCTATTTCAATGCAGAGTTGAATCCGGAGCGCAATTGGCGTGAGATCGCAGCCTATGTCAAGTTGAAATAAAAGTGCCCGAAATCATCGCCGGGACAGTGAATTTCAAGCAACGCTACTGTACTCGACTGTCCACACGTGCATTTCATAAAAAGAAAATTCACCTGCGCAGGGGCTGCGCAGGTGAAGGGTCGGTTGCATGAATTTCAGTCAGCCGTGGCTCTGCTGCGTGACGATCACCGGGATCAGCAGATCGCCCCAGTTGCCGTCGCCGCCGTGATGTCGTGCCGAGCGCACGAGTTCCACCGAGACGCCCGCCTCGACCGCCTTCATAACCGACTGGTTGAGGCGGTGCAGGTCGTTGGCCAGCATGCGGATCGTCGCCTGCTGGTCGACGCTCATCGTTGTCGACTGTTCCTCGGCGCGTTCCTTGACGCGGCTTATCGATGCCATTGGTTTTCTCCTTGTGTCCCAAGCCCTGTCGGGCGTTTCCTCTGAGTTTTTCTGTTCGCTATTCGGCGGCCGGTTTGAACTGCGCGTGCTCCGTCGATTCATGCATGGCGGTGGTCGACGACTGGCCGCCGGTGATCGCCATCGACACGGCGTCGAAATAGCCGGTGCCGACCTCGCGCTGATGCTTGGTCGCGGTGTAGCCATCGGCCTCGGCCGCGAACTCCGCTTCCTGCAACTCGGAATAGGCCGCCATCTGCCGCGCCTTGTAGCCGCGCGCCAATTCGAACATGCCGTAGTTGAGCTGGTGAAAGCCGGCGAGCGTGATGAACTGGAACTTGTAGCCCATGGCGCCGAGCTCCTTCTGGAACTTGGCAATCGTCGCGTCGTCGAGGTTCTTCTTCCAGTTGAACGACGGCGAGCAATTGTAGGCGAGCAGCTTGTCGGGATGGTGCTTGCGCACGCCGTCGGCGAATTTCCTGGCCTGCGCCAGGTCGGGTTTCGAGGTCTCGCACCAGATCAGATCCGCGTAAGGCGCATAGGCGATGGCGCGGGCAATGCAGGGCTCGATGCCGTTCCTGACATGATAGAAACCTTCAACCGTGCGCCCGGCGTCGTAGTCGACGAAAGGCTGGTCGCGCTCGTCGATGTCGGAGGTGAGCAGCTTGGCGGCTTCCGCATCGGTGCGCGCGACGACCAGGGTCGGCGTGCCCATCACGTCCGCCGCCAGGCGCGCGGCGTTGAGGTTGCGAATGTGCGCCGCAGTCGGGATCAGCACCTTGCCGCCGAGATGGCCGCATTTCTTTTCCGACGCCAACTGGTCCTCATAGTGGACGCCGGCGGCGCCCGCCTCGATGAAGGCCTTCATGATTTCGAAGGCGTTGAGCGGCCCGCCGAAGCCAGCTTCGGCGTCGGCAACGATCGGCGCGAACCAGGTTTCGACCGAAAGCCCATTGCCTTCGGAGGTCTCGATCTGGTCGGCGCGCTGCAGCGTCCGGTTGATGCGCTTGACCAGTTCAGGCGCCGCATTGGCCGGGTAGAGCGACTGATCCGGATACATCGCGCCAGCCGTGTTGGCGTCGGCGGCAACCTGCCAGCCCGACAGGTAGATCGCCTTCAGCCCGGCGCGCACCTGCTGCATCGCCTGATTGCCGGACATGGCGCCGAGCGCGTTGACGAAGTCCTCCTCGTGGATGAGCTTCCACAGCCGATTGGCGCCCATTTCGGCAAGGCTCTGGCGGATCTGCACCGAACCGCGCAGACGCTTCACATCCGCCGCCGAGTAGGGTCGTTCGATACCGTCGAAGCGACCTTCCGGCGCCGATGGGACGAGGTTGTAAAAATCAGTCATTGGTCACTCCGAGGAATTGCTGATCTGTGTCAAGGCGTCAATCATTTGAGGGTAGTTGGGTATGACTGGATTTACATTTCTGCGCGAAATCAGCCACAAAAATCAGGTAAACTGAGAGGATATAAGAGAAAACCTGTGTTGCGTTTGACAGAAGTGCGTTGTAAATTTGTCATTATTGTAAAAGGCCCGTGCCCAGGAATTCGTGTAAATTGCTGTAAAGGACAGTCCATGGCTGACCAGAAGATCTTCGCCGGGCCGCGCATCCGCCGCATTCGCAACGCCAAGGGCCTGACCCAGACGGCGATGGCCGAGGGTCTCGGCATTTCGCCGTCCTACCTCAATCTGATCGAGCGCAACCAGCGGCCGCTGACGGTGCAGCTGATCCTCAGGCTGGCCTCCGTCTACAAGGTCGATCCACACGAGCTGCAGGGCGAGGCGAGGGGATCTGTCGCTGCCTTGAAGGAAGTGTTCACCGACCCCCTGCTGGTCGGCGAGTTGCCGGGTGATCAGGAACTGATCGAGCTTGCCGAGGCGGCGCCCAATGCGTCCGCGGCCGTGATAAAGCTGTTCCGCGCCTATCGCGAGCAGGCCGAGCGCCTGTCCGACCTCAACGAATTGCTGGCACGCGAGGGTCGGGCGACGGCGCTTTCCGGCGCCCGCCTGCCGATCGACGAGGTGCACGAGATTTTCGAGCGCCGGCCGAACCATTTCGCTGCCCTCGAGGAGGAGGCCGCGGCGTTCACCTCGGTGCTCGATCCCGGCGACGATCTGTTCGGCGCGCTGAAGGCCTGGCTGAAGCGCGAATATGGCATCGTGGTCAAGGTGCTGCCGGTCGCGACCATGCCGAACTGGCGCCGCCGTTATGATCGTCATTCGCAGCGCCTGTTCCTGTCCGAACGCCTGTCGCCGTTCGACCAGTTGCGCGAAGTCGCGATGGAGGCCTGCCTGATCCGCATGACGGTCGCGGTCGCCGGCGAGATCCAGGCGCTCAAGCTGAGCACCGACGAGGCGCGCCGCCTGGCCCGCTTCGAACTTGGCCGTTATGCGGCGCATGCGCTGATGATGCCCTATCAGGCCTTTCACGCGGCTGCCGTGCGCGCCCGCTATGACATCGATGTCCTGCGTTCGCGCTTCGGGGTCTCCTTCGAACAGGCGGCCAACCGGCTGACCATGCTGCAGCGGCAGGGTGCCTCGGGCGTGCCGTTTTTCATGCTGGAGGTCGACAATGCCGGCAACCGCTTCCGCAAGGCCGGCAGCCAGGGCTTTCCTCAAAGCCGCTTTGGCGGCGGCTGTCCCAAGCTGCCCGTGCATGTCGCCTTCACCCAGCCCGGCCAGGTCTTCGTCGAGGCAGTGGAAATGCCCGACGGCGCCGAGTTCCTGTGCATCGCCCGCACGCTGGAAGGGCCGCAAGGCGCATTCTCGGAACGCCCGCGCCGCACCGCGCTGCTGCTCGGTTGCGACATCGGCTTTCGTGACGATATCGTCTATGGCGCGGCATTGCCCGGTGCGGCAA
>NZ_RZQA01000392.1:0-5799 GCF_004022915.1 Mesorhizobium sp. M7A.F.Ca.US.006.04.2.1 | reverse complement strand
GACCCGAACCGCCTCGATCTGGCCGCGCCACGCGCCCTTGCGCGAGAGCCCGGCAAGGAAAGATATCTGCAAGGTGCCGACCACCTCGCCGCCATCCACGGCCACCGCCAGCAGCTGCTTGGGATCGGCGTCGATGGCGTTGAAAGCGTCGACATAACCTTGCGCCAGCGGCAAGGAAGCGTCCTCGCGGCCGGCGCCAAGCGGGTCGTCGGCCAGCATGGCCACGATATCAGGCAGGTCGGAGGCTTGCGCACGGCGGAAGGTGATCATGGTGTCGAGATATCGCGAGGCGGCGGCAGCGGCAAGATTTGAATACGTTCCCACTAGGCGCGGGCTAAACTTCGCCCTCATAAACCCGCTGCGCCTGCGTCAGCGCCTCATCGAGCCGCGCGCCCTCGGCATATCCAGCCAGGTTCCGTGGCCGCTCCATGTCAGGCATCAGCCTCGGACACGGCTCGGCGGCGCCGACCACCATCCGCACCGGGATGACGCCGGCCCAAACCGGATGCCCGTAATCCTCCTCGTCGTCGCCGACGCCCTTGGCGCGCACCTTCGCCGATGCCTCTTCAATACGCATGCCGATCACCGTCGTCGCCTTGGCCTCCTGCGCCGAGATCGGCCTCAGGGTCTCGCTCCGGCCGGGATAGAAACGGTCGACGACGCCGGCCAGCGCCTTCAGTTTCTCCTGCGGCTCGTCGACGATTCGCGCCGTGCCGAAACACATCGCCGAGCGATAGTTGGCCGAATGGTTGAAGCCCGAGCGCGCCAGCACCAGCCCGTCGAGATGCGACACCGTGAGACAGGCCGGCGTGCCGCCGCGCAGATTGCGCAGCATGCGGCTGGCCGACGAGCCGTGCCAGTACAGCATGTCGTCCTCGCGCCAGTGGATGGTCGGCGTGCAATAGGGCTGGCCGTCGAACGTATAGGCGACATGGCACAGCAGCCCGGCATCCAGCACCGCGAAGACTGCCGCATGGTCGTAGCTGCCGCGCTCGTGCAGGCGCTTGACGCGGTTGCGGCTGGTGGTCGGAAAACTGGCTGGCGTGTCGTTCACGGCTTGCATCCTTGGTTGTCGTCTGCCAACCATGCGCCATGACATTGGTCGATAAAAGAACCAATCCCATGAAGAAAAACCAGACCAATTTTCCGGATTGGTCGGCGCTGATCCCGGTCCTGCCGGGCGACGGCCCGCGCAGCCGCGAGCTCTATGCGGCGCTCAGGCGGCTGATCGAGACCGGCGCGCTGGCCGCCGGGGCGAAACTGCCGACCACCCGGGATCTCGCACAGCGCTTCGGCCTGTCGCGTTCGGCGGCGGTTACCTGTTTCGAAATGCTGATCTCGGAGGGGTTTGCGGTCGCCAAGGTCGGCGCCGGCACCTTCGTCGCGCCTGATGTGCCGCATCTGCCGCTGACGCTGATCAAGCCGCGTCCAGCGGAGATCGAGGTCGCGGCGTCGCTACCTTGCGGCCTTGGCGTTGCGGTCTCCGATCCGCGCACGCTTGATATGTTTCGCATCCTTCTGTCGCGCCACCTCACCCGCCCCGGATCGGAGCATTTCCGCTATGGCGATCCGCGCGGCGGCCTGCCGCTGCGCACGGCAATTGCCACCTATCTCAGGACCGCACGCGGCGTGCGCTGCGACGCCGGCCAGATCGTGCTGACGTCGGGCACACAGCAGGGGCTCGATCTCCTGGTGCGTGCAGCACTTCGTCCCGGCGATGCCGTCTGGATCGAAAACCCCTGCTATCCCATGGCGCACGCCGTGCTGGCCGGCAGCGGGGCCAGGGTTTTTGGCGTACCCGTCGACGCGGAAGGGCTCGATCCCGAGATCGGCGAAAGCCTGTGCTCCAAGGCGCGCGCGGCCTATGTCACGCCCTCGCATCAATATCCGCTCGGCGTGACGATGACGATGCGCCGCCGTCTCGCTTTGCTCGACTGGGCGCGGCGCAACGATGCCTGGATCATCGAGGACGACTACGACAGCGAGTTCCGCTATGCCGGCCCGCCGCTGACCTCGCTGCAGGGCATGGACGGCTCGGGCCGTGTCGCCTATCTCGGCACCTTCTCGAAAATCCTCTTCCCCGGCCTGCGCATCGGCTATGTCGTGGTGCCCGAAGCGCTGCTCGATGCCGTCATGGCGGTCAGGGCGCGCTCCGACCGCTTCCCCTCGACGTTGGCCGAAGGCGCGCTGACCGACCTGTTGAACGAGGGCCATTTCGCCGCGCATCTCAGGCGCGTGCGCCGCCGGGTGCAAGCCGCGCGCGACGTGCTGGTCGCCGGCCTCGAGACGCATTGCGGCGATGCCCTCGAAGTAACCGTGCCCGAACAGGGGCTGCACTTGATGGCGACGCTGAAGCACGCCGGGCCGGACACGGCGATCGTCGAGGCGGCGAAGGCGGCAGGTGTCGGCGCCAGGGCCTTGTCCTCGATGTTCATCGGCGGGGCGTCCCGGCAAGGCCTGGTGCTGGGTTTTTCCGGGTTTTCGGACGAGGAACTGATGGCCGCGACGGTACGACTGGGTGGGGTGATGGGCCGCAGTCCCGGCCGCCAAACTACCTGATCCTGCTCAAACAATCCTAGGGCGAAGCAGGAGCGCAGCTCCGTCTCGGAGGCCCTCGGATGACGAAGTCCTCAATCCCCATCGGCGGGCTGGGCCTTGCCGCACTGCGCCAGCACCTTGCCGATGGCCGCGCTTGAACCCTTCAGCGGAAAGCTGATCTCGCCATATTTGGCTGAACTGACCGACACATCGCCCTTGCCGCGCAACAGGTCGAGCAGCGGATCGGCTTTCGCCAGGTTGACCACGAAGTAGTTGTACATGGCCTCCAGCTGCAGCGCCTTAGTTACCGTCTTGCCGTCGGCCTTGAACGCGAACGAACCGCTGATGCCAGGCTCCAATTGCTGGCCGTTGGCGCCGAGATCGTAGCTCAGCACCGGCGTGTCGAAACAGGTCAGCATCAGATACGCATCGCCTTTCGGCCCGCCGCAGACCGAGGCCGTCAGCACGCTGCCGCCCTCGTCTTCCTCCATCCTGGCGCTCCAGCCGCCGCACGACGCGGCAAACGCCGGTTGCGCGGCCTGCAGGACCGCTACCGCACCGGCGACGACGAGATGTGCAACTCTCATGGCTCCCCCAATTGACTGCCTTCAGGGCATTTGCAGCGCCCGTCGCCAGCATATAGGAAAAAGCGATCCGATGGCATTGCCCCTTGCGGCAGCCGGTCCTGTTTCGCGGAGAGTTGGATTGAGAGCCTGCATTCGCCTGTGTCTGTCCTTTGCCGCCCTGCTGGCCTTGCCGCTCACCGCTCATGCCGAGTGGAAGCCGGTCGAGAAGATCGAGCCCTACGCGATCTCGGGCCAGTCCGGCGCCGAACTCTACCGCTCGATCGGCGAGAAAGGGCCAAAGCTCGGCATTGCCCGCGCCATCGCCTACACCAATTTCAAGCTGACCTGGGGGCTAAGGGATTACAAGCCCAGCGGCAAGGACTGCGTGCTGACGGCCGGGCGGCCGAAGCTGATCGTCACCTACACTTTGCCGAAACCCTCCCGCTCCCTGCCGCCGGCCGTCCAGAAGAACTGGGACACCTTCATCGCCGGCGTCGCCGCCCATGAGAAGGTGCATGGCGCCAGCATGGTCCAGATGGTCCACGACATCCAAGCCGCGACGGACGGCCTGACCGTCGCCGACGATCCCGAATGCAGCAAGACCAGGGCCGAGGTGGTCAAGCGGCTCGACGCGATCTCGAAGGCGCGGGTGCAGGCAAGCCGCGACTTCGACCGTATCGAATTCGGCAATGGCGGGAATTTGCAGAAACTGGTTTTTTCGCTCGTGACCGGCCCCTGAAGCCACCTGACACGGATCAGGAGGCGGGCACTGATGACTTACCAGGAGCAGCAATTGAAGCTGCCGATCTCCCCCCTTGCGAGGGAGATGGCCGGCAGGGCAGAGGGGAGTCTGACAGAACTCGGCCCCTTCCAGCTACTGCGGTATGGGCGCGAGGTGCGAGCCCTCACCGCGTTTCCGCGTTCGCTCTCAGCTCCGCCCGCTTCTCGTCCGACACCACGGCCAGATCCAGCACCTTCTGCAATTCGGCCGCATGGCGGAAGGACGGTTCGGCCTGCACGCCCGTGCGCACCGCGTCAGTGAAACGCTGGTAGTTGGTCTCCACCGTGCCGGGGTCGCGCTCTTCCCATATGGCGTTCTCGACATTCTCCCCCACGCATGCCTTGAGCGTCGAACCGTCGAGATTGTGCACCACTTCGATGCCGCCCTTCTCGCCATAGATGCGCAGACGCAGTTCGTTGAGATGGCCTGTTGCCCAGCGGCTGGCATGCACCACGCCGAAGGCGCCGTTGGAAAAATCCAGCGTCATGGCGAAGCTGTCATTGGCGTCGAGTCCGTAGTCGCCGATGCGGTTGCCGGGCGCCTTGTCGAAGGCGCGCAGCCGGCAGAATACATGGTCGATGTCGACGGCTGCGCCATAGCTGGCGAAATCGAGGATGTGGATGCCGACATCGCCGAGCACGCCATTGGAACCGTGGCCGCGCGACAGCCGCCACAGCCATTTCGGATCGGTGCGCCAGTCGCCCCAGAATTTCGACACCAGCCAGCTCTGCAGATAGGACGCCTCGACATGCCTGACGGTGCCGATCTCGCCCGCTTGCACCATCTGGCGCGCTTTCTGCAGCGCGGCCACATTGCGATAGGTGAGGTTCACCATGTTGACGATGCCGGCAGCCTCGGCGGCATCGGCCATCTCGGTCGCCTTGCCGAAGTTTTCGGCCAGCGGCTTTTCGCACAGCACCGGCTTGCCGGCGGCGATCAGCGCCATGGTGGTCGGGTGGTGGATGCGGTCGGGCGTGACATTGGCCACCGCGTCGAACTCGCCCCATGCCAGCGCCTCCTCCAGCGCGGTAAAGCGGTTGGGAATGTCAAAGCTGTCGGCGAACTCGCCAACCCGCGCCGGATCGACATCGACTGCGCCGACAATGTCGACGCCCTCGATGGCGCTGAAGCGCCGGGCATGTTCCTGCGCCATCCAGCCGGTGCCGAGTATCAAAAGCCGCATTATTTGCTCCTTGGGGTGAGATGCCGGAATCCCCTCCCGGCCGACGCCCTCAAATAGCGCGTATAATGCCGCCGTCGACCCGGATGTTCTGGCCGGTGATGTAGCCGGCGCCCTCCGACGCCAGGAAGGCGATGGTCGCGGCGACCTCTTCCGAAGTCCCGTAGCGCTGCATCGGCACCGAGTCGCGGCGTTCTTCGGTGGCCGGCAGGCTGTCGATCCAGCCGGGCAGCACATTGTTCATGCGCACATTGTCGGCGGCATAGGTGTTGGCGAAGATCTTGGTGTAGGCGGCAACGCCGGCTCGGAACACGGCGGACGTCGGGAACATCGGGCTCGGCTCGACCACCCAGGCCGTCGAGATGTTGATGATGGCCCCACCCTTCTGCTTGACCATCTGGGGCGCCACGATGCGCACCGGCCGGATGACGTTGAGGAGGTAGACGTCCATGCCGGTGTGCCATTGCTCGTCGGTGATCTCGAGGATCGGCGCACGCGGCCCGTGGCCGCCGCTGTTGACCAGCACGTCGATGCGGCCATAGCGCTCCAGCGTCAGGTCGACGAGGCGGTGCAGATCGTCGTTCGACTGGTTGGAGCCGGTGACGCCGAGCCCGCCAAGCTCCTTGGCCAGCGCCTCGCCCTTGCCCGAAGAGGAAAGAATGGCAATCTTGAAGCCGTCCGCCGCCAGCCGCTTGGCCGCCCCCGCCCCCATGCCGCTGCCGCCCGCCACCACC
>NZ_RZQA01000391.1:0-5800 GCF_004022915.1 Mesorhizobium sp. M7A.F.Ca.US.006.04.2.1 | reverse complement strand
TTCGGTCAGCCCGGAAATGCGGATGGCGCGTGCATAGGTCTTGCGTGGCGGCGTCACCACCGCAACGGTGCGCAGCGGTGCCTTCGGCTCGGCTTCAGCCGTCTTCGGCTTGGCCGCGTCCGGCGCCTTGGCCTGTTCGGCTTCGGCTGCCTTGGCTTTGTTGGCGGCTACGCTGCCGACCGACGAAAACTCGCCTGTCGCCATCCACGCCGCGAAACCGATGAGCACAACAATGGCTGCAAGCTTGTGAAACCTGATTCTCGGCATCGTCGTTGTTTTCCACTGCGGGTTCGGCCAGCGTCCTCATAACGCGGGCGCGTCGCCGATATGGGTGCGCGCCAAGCCGTGTTCAATTTGCCGTGATCGGCGAAGCGCGCTTCTACATCAAAGTTGCACCGCAATATAGTCTGAAAGTTGCAAGATCATTGCCCCGGCGGACAAGATGCGCCCGCCGCGGCCCAGTCTTCGATCGCTTGATAGGTCGCTTCGGCAGAGCCCGGAGCCGGTTCACGATCCGGCCCCGGCGCCCAGCCCCAGGCGACCAATCTGTCGTCGCGAACATGCAGCGCGATGTCCTTCAAGCTGCGGTTGCCATTGCGCAGGGGATCCTTGATCTGGGCGCAGATTTCGGCCGAGGATTTGCCGAACCAGGCCATCTCGGCCGGCGCCAGATGCCAGTTCTCGGCCCCGGGTGGCCCGTGCAATGCCTTGGAATTGCTGGAGAAATGGCAAGTCGTGCAGCGCAGGCCCGGATTGCCGAAGCCCGACCCGTTAGCACCGCGCTGGACATTGAAGGCGTGAACGCGCGTACCGCGATAGTGCGCACCCGACCATCGCGGCCGGTCGTCCGCGACATGACAGTCGGCGCAGCGCGGATGCGAGAACACCGCATAGACCTTGTCCCATTCGGACAGGCCTTTCGCCGCGTCGACGGTCGCCGGCGCCGGCGTCTGGCTCTCTTGCGCAATCGCAAACGGCGCTGCGAGCACGAGCATGGCAGCAGGCGTCAGCATGATGAGGAGCTTCTTCATGCGAAGGCCACCGTTTTCGACAGCGGCAGCGTGCGGATGCGCTTTCCGGTGAGCGCGAAGATGGCGTTGGCGAGTGCTGGAGCCGCCGGCGGTGTGCCGATCTCGCCGACGCCGCCCATCTTGTGGAAATTTTCCAGGATGGCGACTTCGAAGACCGGGCACTGGAAGATCCGCATGGCATCGAAATCGTGGAAGTTCGACTGTTCGACCATGCCGTCGGCGAAGGTGATTTCCTGACCCATCGCTGCCGAAAGGCCGTAGATGGCGGCGGAAATCAACTGCGCCTCGATGATGCCGGGATCGAGCGCGGTGCCGACATCGGCGGCGATCCACACCTTCTCGATGCGGATGCCGGCCGGCGTGTCCGCCACCTGAACGATCTCGCCGACCCAACTGCCGAAGGACAGCGTGAAGGCCATGCCCTTGGCCTTGCCGGCGGGCAGCGCCTCGCCCCATTTCGCCATCGCGGCGACTTTCTCGACCACCTTCACCGCCGAGGGATAGGCGGCCATCAGTCTCTTGCGCATCTCGACCGGATCGATTTTTCCGGCGACCGCGATCTCGTCCATGAAGCCCTCATGGAAGAAGCCGTTGACCGAACTGCCGACCGAACGCCAGGAGCCGACAGGGATGGAGACCGGCGCCGCGATACCCCTGACCCGGTAATTCGGGATGGTGTAGGGCTGGTCATAGGCGCCGTCGACAATGGTCTTGTCGGGACCGAGCGGCGATACCGAGGGGAACAGCCGGCGCAGCGTACCGGCAATCACCGATGGCGAGGCCATCTTCATGTCGACCGCGATCGGCATGCCATCGTCACCGAGCCGCGCCTGGAACTTGCCTATTGCGGCCGGTCGATAGGCGTCGTGGCGCATGTCTTCTTCACGCGTCCAGGTCACCTTGATCGGGCGTCCGCCCGTCTCCTTCGCCATCAGCGCGGCACACAGCGCGTAGTCCATCTCGACGCGCCGGCCGAAACCGCCGCCCATGAAGGTGGTGTGCACATTGATCTTGTCCTGCTCGATGCCGACCGCGTTGGCGCAAAGCTGCCGCACCAGGGTCGGCGCCTGGTTGCCGCACCAGATGTCGAGCGCACCGTCCCTGAACTGTGCCGTGGCGTTCATCGGCTCCATCGTCGCATGCGCCAGATAGGGCACGGCATAGTCTGCCTCGATGATGCTTTCGCGCGGCGCGTCGGCAAAGGCGGTTTCGACATCGCCATTGTCGCGCATCACCGACCCCTTGGTGGCAAGCGCCTGCTTCAGCACATCTGAAATGGCGGCGCTGCTGAGCGGATATTCAGGATCGGACCACTGGGCGTCGATCGCCTCGGCCGCCTTGAATGCTGCCCATGTATTATTCGCGATGATACCGAAGCCATGGCCGTAATTCGTCTCGAGCGGCACGATCTTGATCACCCCAGGCATTTTCTCGGCTTTGGAGAGGTCCGCCTTGACCGGCTTCGACCAGAAGCGCGGGCTCATCTTGACCGTGCCGTAGACCATCTCCGGCAGCCGGACATCGATGCCGAAGATCGGCGCCCCGGTGAGCTTTGCCAGCATGTCGATGCGCTTCTGCGGCTTTCCCAGCAGCTTCCAGTCGGCCCGGTCCTTGAGCCTGACTTCGGCCGGCCGCGCCATCGCGGCGGCAGCCGCGGCGACCGCGCCGTAGGTCAGCGATTTGCCCGACGCCTTGTGCAGGATCGAACCGTCGGCCGTTTCCAGATCGGCCGCCGCGACACCCAGTTTTTGCGCTGCCGCTGCGACCAGCATCTGCCGGGCAGCGGCACCCGCTTGCCGCATCTTGTCAAAACCGTCGCGTGTCGAAGCCGAACCGCCGGTGCCCTGCAGGGCAAGGAATTTGCCGACCACACCGAGACCGGAACGCACCGCCTGCGCGGTCAGGCTTTCATCGAAGAAGGCGAACGGACCGCCCTCCTCGAGGATCGCGGCGTTGTAATAGGCATGGGATGCCGGTCCATGCTCGACCATGACCCGGTCGAGCCCGACGTCGAGTTCCTCTGCGACCATGGCCGCAAGCGTCGTCGAGATGCCTTGCCCCATCTCGGCGCGCGGCGCGACGATGGTGATGGTGTTGTCGGCGCCGATTTTCACATAAGGGTTGAACGTCGCCTCGCCCTTGCCAAGCTCGGCCTCGAGCGGGTTCGGGAACGGCTTGCGATAGTAGTAATAGCCGACGGCAACGCCGCCAGCGACAGCGGCAGCGCCAATCAGAAACGTGCGGCGGGCGATCTTTCCGACCCTGGCCATGGTCAGAGCCCCGCCGTCTTGAGCGCTGCGGCCTGTTTGATGGCCGAGCGGATTTTGGGATAGGTGCCGCAGCGGCAGAGATTGCCGCCCATGGCGTTGTCGATGTCGGCATCGCTTGGGTCGGCGACTTCATCGAGCAGCGCCACCGCGCTCATGATCTGGCCGGCCTGGCAGTAGCCGCATTGCGCGACCTGTTCCTCCAGCCATGCCTGCTGCACCGGATGCAGTCCGCCTGCCGTGCCGATGCCTTCAATAGTCGTGACAGCGCCGCTGACCTGCCCAACTGGGAGTGAGCAGGAACGCGCCGGCTGACCGTCGACATGCACGGTGCAGGCGCCGCACGCGGCGATGCCGCAGCCGAATTTTGGCCCTGTCTTGCCAATGAGATCGCGCAGTGCCCACAGCAGCGGCATGTCCGGATCGGCGTCGATATCGAATGACTGACCGTCGACGGTGAGGCGCATGGGGATACCCTTTGTTGTCGTCCACTGCCAAGGGCGAAGCGGCCTCCCGGCCGTTTCGCTCCGATACAGATTGACAAATTTCGTCATTTTGTCAATTAGGATTTTGCAGGATAGAATTGCTCGATGAACCAGATCGAAGACATCGCCACCGCCGATCCCAAACGCGCCCGTATTCTGGATGGCGCGATGAAGGTGTTTTTGGCCTATGGCTTCTCGCGCACCACCATGGACGACATCGCCCGTGCCGCCGACATGTCGCGCCCGGCGCTCTATCTCCTGTTCAAGAACAAGACCGACATTTTCCGCGCCATCGCCATGATGATCCTGTCGCGCTCGGTCGAGGCGGCAAGGTTTGCCCTATCCGGCGACGGCCCTTTCACCGAGCGCATGATGCGAGCCATCGATGAGGCCTTTATCTCGATGATGAGCGCGGTCGTTGCCTCGCCGCACGGCGCCGAATTGCTGGACATGAAATCGAGCCTTGGCGATCTGGTGGGCTGCTGGCGCGGCGGGCTTGGCCAACACATCGGCGCCGCGATAGAGGGCGAGGCAGCCAGGAACGGCGTCGATCTGGCGGCCAGGGGCCTGTCGGCGCAACTGCTTGCCGACATGCTGCTCGACGGGCTGGAAGGCATGAAGGCGCGGATCAGAGATCCGGAGGGGCAGCGGCAGGCAGCCGCTGCCCTGATCAGGGTGATCGACCTGACCTTGAAAGCATGATTGCGGACCAATCGATGCACATCGATTGGTCGCTCAGGCGCGCCGGCGCTCCGCCTCCGGGTTCTTGCGCGCCGCAAGAAATTCCTTGACCCGCCGGCCGGGTGCCGGACCGCGCACCGGCTTGTAGCCGTCATCCAGTTCGCCGGAGAGATCGAGCGTCGGTCGCTTGCCGACGGCGTCGTAATTCTCTTCCAGCCAGTCGCTGGCGGCGGTGCGGCCGAGATCTCTGAGGTAGGTCAGAAACGCCCATTCGGCGTTGACCTTCGAGGACGCCGACAGGTCCTTGAACGCCTCGTCGGCATCGATGCGGTGCATGCGGATGTCGCGGTACTCGCCATGTGGCAGACGGCCGGCGGCGATCAGCTCCTTGACGAAGGCAATCGAGCGGAATTCGCGCAGCAGCCCGGCGTTGAAGGTGATCTCGTCGATGCGGTTCTGGATCTCGTTGGCGCTTCTTGGTGTTCCCTCGCGCACCACCGGATTGATCTGCACCAGAAGCACGTCCTCGGTCGCAGCCGTCTTGAAGAACGGATAAAGCGCCGGATTGCCGCCATAGCCGCCATCCCAATAGGGCACGCCCTTGATCTCGACGGCGCGGAACAATTGCGGCAGGCAGGCCGAGGCCATCACCGTATCGAGGTCGATCTCCCCGTCGGAAAAGACGCGCAACTGTCCGGTCTCGACATTGGTCGCCGAGATGAACAGTTCCATCGACTTGCAGGCGCGGACGTTCTCGAAATCGATCTCCTGCTGCACCACGTCGCGCAGCGGATTGAGGCCGAGTGGGTTGGCGACATAGGGCGAGAACACCCGCGACATGGTATCGAAGAAGAGATAGCCGGGCGTGTTCTCGATCGACCAGTTGCCCCAGGCGACGTCCCACGGCATGCGCTGCACCGGGCTGAACCGCCCCTTGGCCGCCACCGCGCGCCAGAAATCGTCAAGTTTTTGCCGCGCGCCTTCGACTCCGCCGCGCACATATCCGTCGGCCAGCGCCACCGCGTTCATGGCTCCGGCGCTGGTGCCGGACACTGCTGATATCTCCAGCCGTCCGTCCTCCAGCAGCCGGTCGAGCACACCCCAGGAAAAGGCCCCGTGCGAGCCGCCGCCCTGAAGCGCTACGTTGATCTTCTTCGTCTCCTCCGCCTTGCCGTTCTTGGTCATGGCGTCGTCCTTGATCTGTCCCTTTGGGTGGATGAGAGAGTTTTGCGCCTCACGCGGCGGTCCAGCCGCCGTCGACCGAGAGATGCGTGCCGTTGACCTGCGCCGCCGCGTCCGAGCACAGGAACACCGCCGCTGCCGCGATCTGCTCCAC
>NZ_RZQA01000390.1:0-5809 GCF_004022915.1 Mesorhizobium sp. M7A.F.Ca.US.006.04.2.1 | reverse complement strand
GCGTCTTCATGGCATGTCTCCGGTTGGAATTGTCCCTCGGACAATCCAACGTCGCTTGGGCACTCCGGTTGCAGGTCATGAGGAAGAAGCCTGCGCGTGTCGCCTCGATTACCCGAACCGCGGCGGCTGACCAGAGCTACCTTTCAGTGGCAGCAAGCCTCGCCATATTGCAGCTGCTCGTTCCAGTTCGGGCGGCCTTCAGGCGTGAAATCCATCAGGTTCCAAAGCGTTTCGCAGGTGCCGAGGCCACGCGGATCCTGACCGGGCTCCGTCGGTGCGAAATCCAGTTCCGAACTCCAGAAATGGCGTATGCCGTCGGGGTCGCGGTGAAACACCGACAGCAGCGGGATCTGTGAGCCGTCGGCCGCCTCCGCATTGTAGTCGCGCTTGAAGCTGTTGGCCGCCGAAGACACCAGCCGCATGTTGCGCCAGCCCCGATCTCGACCGAGCGTGACCAGGTTTTCGAGCGCGGTCTTGCCCACCACCGCGAAATTGAAGCCGGCCGCCTGGAGATGCCCGACCGCGCCGTCGAACTGATCGAGCAATGCCGTGCAGGACGGACATGGCTGGTCCGGTCGGGCGAGCTTCGCCGTGCCGCCGCTGGTCGCCACATCGCGCTTCTCCTGCGGGTGGCGCGGGAACATCATGTTGTAGAGGATCAGGCTGTCCTTGCCGGGCGCGAACAGCTCCGACAGCCTTGTCTTCGCGGGCTTGCCCTGGGCATTCAGTGCGTCGAATTCATAGTCCTGGCGGATCGGCCCGCCCGGCGGCAGCGCGCGCCGGGCCTCGGCGACCTCTTCCATGGCGCGGCGCAGCTCGATTTCCTTCTTCAGCAATTTTTCGCGCGCGGTGCGGTATTTCGCGGATTCGTTGGGAAAGGTGATCATGATCGGCTCCTTCAAGTCGCGGCGCCGGCGTCCCGGCGCGGTTGCTCTGCGACCCAAGGACGTTTGGCGGTGATCGGCTCCGACATTTATTGCGCATGGTGATATGTCGTAATCCCTGTTCGGGCAGCGTGATCCGGGGGACGAAATGCACGACGACGAGATCGATCTGCGCTGCCCGCAAGTGGTGGCCGACAATGCCGCCAAGGGCCTCAGACTGCGCGGAGAATTCGGCCGCGGCGGCACCGAGATCGGCGTCGCCCGCGCCACCGAACTGAAGAACCGGGAAAAGCTCGCGCCCTCCACCATTCGCCGCATGGTCAGCTATTTCGCCCGCCACGAGGTCGACAAGCGCGGCAGGAACTACGGCAATGAGCAGAACCCTTCGGCCGGCTACATCGCCTGGCTGCTGTGGGGCGGCGACGAAGGCCGCACCTGGGCGCTTGATCTCAAGCAGAAGATAGGCAACGCGCCGGACATCTGACAACGGTCCGCACTACGCCGACCGCTCCTCACCCCTTCACACCGCCGGCGGTCAGGCCGGAGACGATCTTGCGCTGGAAGATCAGCACCAGCACCACCAGCGGCACCGTGACGATCACCGAGGCGGCCATGATGTTGCCCCAGGGGATCTCGAACTGCGAGTTGCCGGAGAGCAGCGCGATCGCCACCGGCACGGTCCGCTGTGCGTTGTTGGAGGTGAAGGTCAGGGCGAACAGGAACTCGTTCCACGCACCGATGAAGGCCAGCAGTCCGGTGGTCGCCAGCGCCGGCCACATCAGCGGCAGGAAGACCCGGGTGACGATGATCCACGGCGTCGCGCCATCGAGGATCGCCGCCTCCTCGACCTCGACCGGCAGGTCGCGGACGAAGGTGGTGAGCACCCAGACGGTGAACGGCAAGGTGAAGATCATGTAGGAGAAGATCAGCGCGAACAGCGAATTGTAGAGGCCGAAGATGCGGACCAGTTCGAACAGCCCGGCCAGCAGCGCCACCTGCGGGAACATCGACACCGACAGGATGATGAACAGCAGGGCCGAGCGGCCGCGGAATCGAATGCGCGCCAGCGCGTAGGCTGATGTGACGCCGAGCAACAGCGACAGCGCGACGACTGCGCCGGAGACGAAGAGCGAGTTCGCGAGGTTGCGCACGAAGGCGCCCTCGGTCAGCACATGCCGGTAATTGGCGAAACTGATCGTCGTTGGCCACAGATCAGCCCGGAACAGGTCGGTCCCGGATTTCAGGCTGGTGACGATCGCGTAATAGAACGGGAACACCGCGACGAAGACGATTCCCGCGACCAGCAGATAAAAGGCCGTGCGCTTCACGATCCACATCTCAGCGGTCCCCGTCCAGGCTGATCCGGCCGATCCGGATGGTGACGATGGTAAGCAGAGCGAGGATGAGGAAGAGCAGGGTCGAGGCGGCGGAGCCATAGGCGAATTTGTCGAACTCGAACAGGTTCTCGCGCGCGAACACCGACATCGACTTGGTGTGCACATTGTTAGGGGTCAGCACATAGATCAGGTCGAAGATACGCAGCGCATCGAGCGCGCGGAAGATCACCGCCACCAACAGCGCGGGGCGGATCAGCGGCAAGGTCACCCGCCAGAAGATCTGCCAGGGGTTGGCGCCGTCGAGCCTGGCGACCTCGATGATCTCCCTCGGCAGCATCTGCAGCGCGGCCAGGATGAGCAGCGTCATGAATGGCGTCGCCTTCCAGATATCGACGATGAGGACCGCCGCCATCGCGGTGTCGGCGTTGGCCGTCCAGGCGATCTTGGTGCTGATCAGGCCAAGATTGAGCAGCACCACATTGATGATGCCGAACTGGTCGTTGAGCATCCATTGCCACATCTTCGCCGAGACGATCGTCGGGATCGCCCAGGGGATCAGGATCGCCGCCCTGACGATGCCGCGGCCTGGGAATTCGGCGTTGAGAACCAGGGCAACGATGGTGCCGAGGATGGTCTCACAGGTCACCGAAATCACGGTGAAGCGCACCGTGTTCCAGACGGCACGCCACCAGACAGGGTCGACCAGCAACCCGTCATAGAGGGTCCGGCCGCTTGGCATGTGAAGTACCGAAAAGTAATTGGCGAAGCCGACCCATTGGCGCGCGTCGAGATCGGCCAGCGAGGCGTCGGTGAAGCTGAAATAGACCGTGCGGGCAAGCGGCCAGCCGGCCGCCGCGGCGAGCACCAGAAGCATTGGCGCCAGGAAAAGCCACGCCGAGCGAACGCGCTGTGCCCTCAACGGCGCGTGCGCGGCCTTGGCTGTTTCCGGTTTCATCCCTGTCATCTCGCTCCGCTCGCTGCGGTCCCGCCGGCCGGCTGTCCCAGTATCATCACCAGCCTCGGCCCTTCAGCTTGGTCAGCGTCGCTTCGAGGTCGGCCAGATTGTCGGCGGCAGTGCCGTCGCCCGAGAGAGTGTTGTGAACAGCGTTCCAGAACTGGCTCGACGCCTCGTTGTATTTGATCCTGGTCGCGGCCGAGGGGCGCGGCACCGCATTGAGAAAGATCTGCTTCCAGCGCGGAATAATCGGGTGTTGCCTGGCGATGTCGGCATCGTCATACAGCGCCTGGATGGTAGGCAGGTTGGACGTCTTCAGCGCGCGGTATTTCTGCATCGCGGGCGAGGCAATGAACTTGACCAGCTCGATCGCGGCATCCGGATGCTTCGAATATTTGGAGACCGCGAGGTTCCAGCCACCCAGCGTCGCGACCGGTCGGGCGCCTTCGCCGGTGCCGGCCGGCAGCGGCGCCACGTCGAACTTGCCCTTGATCGGCGAGCCCTCGCCGTTGCCGAGCGCATAGGCATAGGGCCAGTTGCGCATGAACACCGCGTTGCCGGTCTGCCAGACGCCGCGCGATTCCTCTTCCTGGTAGGCGAGCACGCCGGGCGGCGCGATGGTCCCAACCCAGCCCTTGACCATATCGAGCACCGCCGCCGCTTTTGGATTGCTGATGGAGATGGAGCCGTCCGGCTCGATGATCTGGCCGCCGCCATTCGACATCACCCATTCGAGCGCGTTGCAGGTCAGCCCCTCATAGGCGTTGCCCTGAAAGACGAAGCCCCAGATATCCCGATTGCCGGCTGCACGTTCCTTATCCATGACCAGCCTGGCGGTGTCCGCCAGTTCCTTCCAGGTGGCCGGCACCTTGGCGCCATATTTGTCGAGGAGATCCTTGCGGTAGTAGAGCGCCGGCGCATCGGTGAAGATCGGCAAGGCGACCAGCTTGCCGTTGACGGTCTGCGACTGGATGATCGACGGGAAATGCTCGGCCACGATGTCCCTGGTCGCTGCGGTCAAATCGACGAACTGGCTGGCGAGCTGCGGCGCCCAGATCACGTCCGTCTGGTAGACGTCGATGTCGCTGTTTCCGGCGGCAAGCCACAGCCGGTACTGGCCGAACTGGTCGGTCCCGGACGTCGGCATGACGACGATGTTGACCTTGTTGCCGCTGTCTTTCTCGTAACGGTCGAGGATCTCGCGCAGCACCTTGATGCCGTCGCCGGTATCGCCCGACACCATCGACAGCTCGACGGCCCGCGCCGGCGTACCAACCAGCATGGCGGCGACGCCGAGCGCCAGGAATGCGTGAGAAAACTTCATGGTGATGGACGTCCCTCCGCGGCCGGCCACGGAAAATCCTCCCACGCGCCGGCAGCTTGTCAGGCCCTCACCTCCCATTGAATGCGAAGCGGCGCTTTGGGTTCCCAAATCGCGCCGTTCCTGCGTGAGGCGACACCCATCAGGGGGTGTTGAGATTCAGGTCAGGCCGAGTCGAAAATGGTGGTTTCCGAGAACCGGAGCGGAGCGTACTTTTGGGTACGTGAGCACCGGAAGCGCAGGAAGCCATCATTTGCGGGCCGGCATCACCTGAATATCAGCACCCTAGCCTTCCCAGGCGACAGGCATCATACCCAGCCGCTCATAGAGCCGGACGGCGGCGGGATTCTCGACCGTGTTGGTCTTGAGGTCGACATGGTCGGCGCCGCGTTCGCGAAAAACGGCGAAGGCGTGCCACATCAGCGCTTCGGCAACACCCTTGCCGCGCGCCTCGGGATGAACGGCAAGATCCTTGACGAAGGCGCGGGTCCAGCACAGCGCCGCCGCCGCCAGCCGGCCCTTGGCGTCGATGACGAGGAAGCACAGCGCCGGGTCGAATTCGGGATCGTCCGCGATACGCGGCCACCACTCGTCGAACGGACCATCGGCGCCGTCATCGAACACTTCCGTCAAAAGCGCATGCAGGGCGGGCGCGTCACCAGGCTCGAAACTGCGCATGACAAAGCCGTCGGGCCAGTGCGGCGGAACCAGCGTCTCGTCGAGGATCTTGCGCAGCCGGATGTCGTTCAGGGCCGGCGGGCGCGGTTCTGGCATCGCGCTCAGGCGTCGGGTTGCAGGCGACGGCGCTGGCGGTCGCGGCCAAGGCCGGTCGCCTCGAGCAGGCCCTTGCGCTTGGCGTCGTAATAGTAGCCGGTCTGATAGAGCCAGTCGGCCTTCTTGGCGTTGCCGCCGGCCACCAGCCAGGCGCCGCGCAGATATTTGACCGCGTATTTTAGATTGGTTTCGGCGTCGAACAGGCCCTTGGCCGGTCCGTCATAGCCCATGCCGCGTGCCGTCGCGTGCTTGATCTGCATCAGTCCCCAATGGCCGTTGTTGTAGGCTTTCGGGTTGAAGGTGCTCTCGCGGTTGACGACATGGCGCACCAGGTCCACCGGCACCTGGTAGATCGCCGCATATTTCTCGATCAGCCGCTCGACATCGCCACGCACGCCCGTCGCGTGTTCTTCTTGCACGGGCCCTGCCGGAAACTGGACCAGGGCCGCCGGGTTCTGCGGCACGACATAGGCGACCTGCTGGACGCCGGGCATGCGGTCGCCCTTGGCGGTTGCCGGCACGATCCGCCCCGCGGTCG
>NZ_RZQA01000038.1:0-15568 GCF_004022915.1 Mesorhizobium sp. M7A.F.Ca.US.006.04.2.1 | reverse complement strand
GTCTACAATGCCGTCGCCGTGCCGATCGCCATCCTGGGCCACGCCACGCCTTTGTTAGCGGCGATTGCCATGTCTGCCTCATCGGTGCTTGTTATTGGAAACGCATTGCGCTTGCACGGCTTCGGGGCGAATGCGACGCTGCAAGTTATTCAAAAAGTCGGACGCTCCGCAGTCAGCTATTCGGCATAATCCTCGTGACGACGTTGCTCTATCTCATACCAGTGGCCCTTTTTCTGGGTGCACTGGGTGTGTCCGGCTTCGTCTGGGCATTGCGAAGCGGTCAATACGAAGATCTCGACGGAGCCGCCGAGCGGATACTAATTGATCGGGACGACAAACCGGAACGCTGATTTCAATCCGCTGTGCATAAGATGCGCGGATCGCGCTCGTCAGTCGAGCCGGCTCGGTCGGGAACAAGCTGTCCATGCTCCATGCTCCATGCTCCATGCTCCATGCTCCATGACCATCTTGACCTAAGCTGCACACTACATTTGTGAAAAGCCTCTGTCGTGCGAAGGACTGCCTCCCATTGCACCCAGTATGAGGCGTGTGATGCCACGAGAGTACCTCGCGTGGCCGGACGAGAGCTTGGCAATGTGCGCACGGGTTCCAAAGTGGAACGTCACGGTCGATCACCTGACCGTGAACCGCCAGTGCCGATTGGTCATGTCTGGCTGATCCAGATCAGGGTCATACTCATCGGCGTGGTCTATTGACCAGTCTTCGACGGAGAAATGCATGACTTACGGAAAGATTGGTCGTCATTATCAGCACCTTCACGGTTCTGGGTTTTCTGTCGTGTGGTCGGCCATGCCTTGTGCTTACGGCGCAGCCATTAGCTGACCGGCGTCGTGTGTATCTCGCTTGCTGGCTGACCATCCGCGTGGCTTGCGCGGACAGGGGGCCGATCAACAGCTTTCGCCTTTGATGGGTTGTGTGCGTCGTTGCCGATCCATCCCGATTCCCGGCCCGCGCCTTGAGGCTATGCGACGGTACCGGAACCCAGCGCACGTCACGCGGTTCCGCGCGCGTGGTGTCCGCTCGTCACGACGATGAACGAACAAGCGGCTGGAGTACCATGAACACCGTACACATCATCGACTGCCACAATGCAAATGACTACTTCGCCGACAGGCAAGAGGGACCGATCGTGCAGCACTTGTTAAAGGCTGTCAACATCCGCGCGGAGCTCCAAATGGCGTTGAACCGAACGAAATTTGGTGAGGCTGTAGTACGAGCGATGGAGGCGGAGTGCGACGTGCTTCACATCGCCGGGCACGGCAATGGTGACGGGATCGCTTCGTCCAGTGGGCGAAGTGGCCTTCTTTGGGCTGACTTCGTAAAAATGTTCCAGGGCTCGCATCCAGCGCCGAAGATCCTCGTGATGTCAACGTGCTGCGGAGCATCATCGGGGTTGGGACGTGCGTTTTCGAAATCGATCAACCGTCCGAAGTTGATCATTGGTTCGAGTGACGCGCGCTATTTCGACGACTATGTCGCCGCGTGGGCTTTGCTCTATCGGCGACTGAATTGCAAGGACATCGACATCGAAGCCATGCAGCAGGTTCTTGATGAGATATGCGCGGTCGTGGATAAAAGTTTCCGCTACCTTGGCTGGGATGACGAGAGAGAGCGCTACGTTCGATACCCTCACCCTCGCAAGAGAGCCCGCTTCGACGTCGTGGAGCGTGAGTAGTATGCGCAAGGGTTCCAGGTGGAATGTGGCGATCGATGCGGCGCGGCCGTCGCTGACCAGCGTCGCGAGTGTCTCGCTTGCTGGCGGCGATCTGCGCGGCTGCGCGGCGAAAGGGCGGGATCGGTTAGCCGCATCCACCTCTGAGCGCTTTGAGTGCTTCGTTGCCGATCGATGCGAATCTCCCGGCCCAGCGCCTTTAGGCAATGCGGCGGGCACGGAGCTCATGTCACTCGGCTCAGTTCCACCGTTACACGAGGATAGGCGACCGGATGGCGGCACGCTGATGGGCTCTGACGATAATTTTGACATCGTTGTCGTTGGAGCCGGCCCGGTCGGCCTTTCGTTCGCTGCGTCGCTTGCCCAAAGCGAACTCAAGGTGGCAGTTGTTGAACAGAACACATTCGATAGTCTGGCGAATCCGGCTTTCGATGGTCGCGAAATCGCGCTGACCAACGCTTCGATCAGAACCCTTCGCGAGCTCGGCGCCTGGGATGTCATCCCGGCTTCGGACAAATCAGCACTTCAAGGCGCGCGCGTGCTCAACGGCTCGAGCGCATTCGCTCTTCGTTTCGATCCTCCCAGCAACTCTGGAGAACCGCTGGGGGTTTTGGTTCCAAATTGCCGGATCCGCGAGGCGCTGTTCAAAATCGTCCGCTTGCAGGATCGCGCCCGGCTGTTGTGCGGCCACTCGGTCGTCGATGCAACAAACAGCCAAGAAGGAGCAGTCGTAACGCTCTCTAATGGCGCGCGTTTAACTGCTCGGCTGGTTGTTGCCGCGGATTCGCGTTTGTCCGCCACGCGTGATCTGCTAGGCATCGGCGCCGATATCAACCGGCTTGGCCACTCGATGCTGATTTGCCGAGTGAGGCACGAGCGCGCCCACCACCAGATCGCCATCGAATGGTTCGATCACCATCAGACGATAGCGATATTGCCCCTCGCGGAGGGCATGTCGTCGCTGCTGCTCACATTGCGCTCAAACGAGGCCTATAGACTGCTTGCCTTCGATGATGATTTGTTCCTGTCGGAGTTGACGAAACGGTGTCGAGGGCGCCTTGGAAAAATGACCTTGGCAAGCAAGCGCCACACCTATCCGCTGGTCACGACCTGGGCGCACAAATTCCGGGCGCCGAGCGCCGCACTCATCGGCGACGCTGCCATCGGCATGCACCCGGTGACCGCTCACGGATTCAACATCGGTCTCAGCAGCCAGAAGCAACTCGCCCGTGGAATCATGACTGCGTGCCGCGACGGCCGCAATGTTGGCGACCCCGACATGCTGCATATATACGAAAGGCGGCTGCGCCTGTCGGCGGCGCCGCTCTACCATGCAACGAACATATTGGTTGGACTCTACTCCAGAGACCACCTGGCGGCACGGCTTGCAAGGCATCTGGGGCTTCGCTTTGCCCAACATGTTCCCCTTGTCCGGCATGGGATTTCGGCGGAGCTCCAGCGGTGATACTGCACCAGCAGTCGCATTTTTGCGCGTGCTGGGCGAGCGATGAGAGAGTGCATGATGCACCGGAGTAATCCTGCTCCCCGACGCTGATCTCCGATTGAAGAATTAACCCGTCCTTCAGGGGGGCTGCATAGGCTGCGGACAAGCAGGAGTAAGCAAGCTGACCCGTCCAGCCTTGGAAAAAGAAGATCCGCTGGAGGCGAGAATCCTTCAGGACCAGCTCGCTGATCTGAGGGCAGGCCTTTTCGTCTCAATGCCGATAAGCATTGTGCTGTCCGGGCTGATTTTGACCGTGCAGGCCCTTTCCGGGAACGGTCTTGCTGGCGCGGCCTGGTTTTCGGTCGTTAATGCGATAAATGCCGCCCGCCTTGCACTCGCCCGTCATCAGCTGAAGGAACCCGGAGTCCAGGATGATCTGACACGGGTTTGGCTGCGGCTTCGCTGGTTTGGCAGGCTTGCTCTTCTGGCGGGATTCACCTGGTCATTCCTTGCCGTCCTAACGGCTGGATACACGACGTCTCAAGCATCGCTGCATCTAATAATTCTGGCGGGCATTTCAGCTGGCGCGGTCACGTACGGCAGCTCATATGCTGCGGCAGCGATATGCTTCATCACACCGCCACTCCTCATTGCCGCCGCATGTTTGCTGACGAAGGGAGCCCCGGAAAACTACATTCTGGCTTTTGCCGTCCTGCTTTTCGAGGGCGGCCTGGTTCGATCCTCGTTCGTTGGACAAGCGCGCTTCCGTGACGCGAGCCGCCTGAGACATCAAGCCGAGCGGCTTGCCGCGGAAATGGAGCGCAATTCCAGGGAGGACCATCTTACCGCGCTCCTCAACAGGCGGGGCCTCGAACATGCAATCGATCAGTTTGAGAACACCGATGGACCCTTTGTGGCCATGCTGATTGATCTGGACGGGTTCAAATCTGTCAACGATACCTACGGTCACAGAACGGGTGACGAGCTGCTTGCCAGGATCGCCCGCCGAATAGAGGAAGAAGCACCGGAGGGCTCAACGCTCGCCCGCATCGGTGGGGATGAATTCGTGCTGGTTTTTTCTTCGCGAAAGAATTCTCCTTCTCCCACCAATCTCGCGTCCAATCTCATAGCCAAGCTTGCTCGCCCCTATCCTGGGATCGCATCAGTCCGCATTGGAGCGTCTATAGGAATCTACTTGGCTGAAAACCCCGGACTAACGGAAATGTTGTTGCGGGCCGACATCGCCCTTTACACAGCTAAGCGCCGCGGCAGGAATGAATTTTGTCTGTTCGATGCCGAGCTAGCCCGGGAGTTGCAACGCCGCCAGTCAATCGAACGCGATCTTCATTCGGCGATAACGATGAGAAGCTTGGTCGCTTGGTTTCAGCCAATCGTAAGACTCGAAACTGAAGCCGTCGTCAGTTTTGAAGCCTTGCTAAGATGGTCTCACCCGCTTCACGGTCCCATTTCTCCGCCCGAGATCATGACAGCGGCACGCGAAACTGGAATGCTTCAGCTGCTAACTCAAACGGTATTCGCCGACTGTTGCGCTCTTATCGAGGGCTTGGTCAAAGCTGACCGTCGTGATGTTCGTGTGGCGATGAATGTTTCACCGTGCGAGTTGGAAGCTGGCGATATTGACGAGATGATTCTTAATGGTCTGGCGGCAAAAGACCTCCCTGCAACGATGTTCGACATCGAGATTACCGAAGAAGCCCCAGTGGATCCGGACAGAGTGGATGAAAAGCTCGCCCGGCTTTCACATGCTGGCATTTCTATCGCGCTCGATGACTTCGGCACCGGTTTTTCGACGTTGGCATCGCTCAAGGACAGTCGGATCAGGAAGGTGAAAATAGATCAGGGCTTCGTTCGCGGCTTAGCCAAGTCCCGGGAGAATCGGCTGCTTGTCAAAGCGGTGATTGATCTTGGTAGGACGCTCGGGATCGAGGTCATGGCCGAGGGCGTTGAAACAGAGGCAGATCGGCAAACTCTGTACAAGCTTGGCTGCAGAACCGCGCAGGGCTTCCTGTTCTCTAAGGCAGTGCCTCTCCATTTGGCACTTGATTCGGTAGTAAAAGAGCACGCGAAGGAGTTGTGACCGGCCTCTCCGTCCGTGCTGCTCGCGGAACTTTCATGTGGGGTGGACCTGACGCGCGAAAGCCGTTTCGGACGGTAGAGTTATTACGGGGGCGAAACTGAGCACGTGGTTTGGATAGCAGCAATCCGGTCCACCGGCGCACATGCAGCGGCTTCATACAAGCGTTCAAGTTGCGAGATGAGCTTGAGTGAACGACGTCGGAGAATTGCGTCCTTTGGACGCTGGTTTCGCGGTTCCCGTAGGATTCGATTACGGGAAGCGTTCTTGGCTGCTTCTCGGCTCAGCGCTCATCGGGATGAACAACGTACCCGCGGTCAAGGTCTTCGCGACCTCAACCCAGTCACCATCCCGCAACAGCAGCGGTCGGGTCCTGATCAAGCGCTCAGCCTCAGCACAGGTGCTGGAGCAACGGTAGAGCGCGGAAAACGTGTATCGGAATGCGCTGGCTCACCATAGGAAGCTGCCACGGCATGTCGAATGTCCCCAGGGGGCGGACCGTTCCCTTGCATTTGTCTCGATGACGGGCTCTCAAAGCTAAAGCCAAGAGAGCTTTATAAAAATCGCACCCGATCGGCTGCGCAACGACGACCAGCTGAGGCCCGATCGGGTGCTAAGGTCGTGCCAAAAAAGGCGCGTCACTGTCGCATTTCTAGCCGGCTTGCGATCGGACGTCATCTCTTGGCGATCGCTGCCCCTTCTCTCAAATGCGCTTAGCGGCGCCGATGGCGAATAGCGCAAGCTTTTCCACCCGTTTCTACTCCACTACCGAGACTCGTCACCAACCTCCTTTTATTCGCTTCCATATGGCCCATCCTGTCTCCAATCGAGGAGGAGCGCGAACATGGGCCAAGCCGTAGAACGTCTCAGTCTCGGGAATTCTTCTGCTCGCCAAACTGCCGTTGTCGCCGGCACCATATTTGGCAGGGTGACAGTGCACGACAAGATATCAGGCGTTCTTGTCTGGGCTGAACTATGCTTGCAAGCCATAACCCAAAAATCGCCGATCCCTTTGAATTCGAGCCGGATGAATGGGTGTTTCAAAATTTTTGGCGGTTTTAGGCAGAACCCTCCGATGGCCCGCGTACCGGTCAAGCTTCGTGAGCACTTTAGGTTCGTCGATCAGGCATAGGTTTCTTTCCCATGCCACATGCTGGCCGTTTGCCTAGTTCGGAAGCCCTCGAGAGGCGTTGCTCGTCTTGGTATGGCGTCGCCCCTTTTTCCGATCCATCGGCCACGGAGCTAGAATGGTGTCTAGCTGTTGCCGCCTACTTGGTCATCCGGCATGGAGATGCCTATATACCGACCTTCGAAAGGCTGGAATACGAGGTCGAACAAATGCGGCGGAAGCTCGGAAATCGCGAGCGAGCGCAGCGCGTGCTGGCCACGCTCAACCTAAATGGCTCGGACAGCTGGAGCCGTGAGGTTGGTTCTCAAGGCCTGGATGGCGCCGCAATCACATTCGCCCGGGCGGGGTAAAAGCGATTTTTTGGAGCCACTCGCGCTTTTGCGCTAACGAAGGTCCCGCGCCGTATTTGGGCCGGATCCATTTGTGGCCCATCAGAGAAGCAATTACCTTCTCCGGCGCCTCAACTGCCGTCAGCCGGTCCTCGAAAGTGTGTCGCAGGCTATAAAGACTATGCTCGGAAGTCGGCAGAAGTTCCTTGCTGGCGAGCACCTTGTTGACGAGCGCTGAAAGTGACGCGGCCTTGTCGCGATAACGAGGAAAGCCGTCCGGATGGAGCTTGATGGCTGCAAGTGCGCCGCCAACCAAGGGAATGTCACGGGCTGAATGACCGGTCTTCAAGCGACGGCCATTGGGGCGCACCCGCACATGCGGGATTTCTCGATCGAGGTGGATTGTTTCGGTGGTGAGGTTTGCCGCTTCAGAAAGCCTGAGTCCGGTATCGGCAATCACATAGATTAGATGGCGGGCTTCGTCATTGAGTCCGTCGAGCGCGCCTTCAGCGAGTATCTTCTCCTGAATGAACTCCGCTGTGAACGCAGCGCGTTGCCCGGGGACGGCGCCGGAAAGACGCAGGTTTCGAAAAACCGGCTCCAGCTTGAGCTGGTGAGTCAGATCGACGACGCGCAGCATTTTCGAAACATGGCCGATGTCCTTGTTGGCCGTACCGATATCAAGTCCATCCTCAACGATCCGCTTTTGCCACCACTCGCGGAACGCGATTGCGTCGTCCCGAGTGAGGCTTGCGATCTCCTTGTCGCCAATGACTCCAACCAGATTGGCAACTGCGCGCTTTTTGGGGTTACGCCATTTCTTGATTTGGTTGGGCGACATGGTCAGCAAGTTCTGTTGCTCGATCGTCTCGAATTCCTTGATAAGACCGCTCAGGCGGACCGCTGGCCGCTTCTCCCCACCCATGACGGCCGAGACGTCCTGCGCGTCCTCGATCGATTTTTTGTCGAGGAGCAGCTTGATACGGGCCATGAGTTCGTCGAGCGGCCCCGCTGCTAGTTCCTCGTTAGTGCGATAGGCCAATCCAAATGACCGCGCGCGCTTCCTCGCGGCTTCGAAACGCAGCCCCGCCTCGGCGGATTGGCCTTCCCGCAGTCTACGCCAATACGCCTCCAGCCCCGCGCCGAGGCTTTGCACTGCATCTCGCGCCCGTACACCGCGGGGATCGTCAGCCACGGCGACGCCCGTGGAAATGCGTACTAGGCAGCGGCGATCAAACGCCGCGAATTCCTTCGGCACCCTGCGGACGAGATACCAGATGCCTTCACGTTTATGCGGCTTTGGCGCTGCGGAACGTCGCATTATCTTTCTCTAATGTTACACAGTTTGTTACACAGTCTAAGATATGTTTCGCTTCGTGCTGGTCAAGCGCAACAAGGAAGCTTTTGAAAGGAAAGGATTTTTATGGAAGCTAAATGGCGGAGAGGGAGGGATTCGAACCCCCGATGGGCTTGCACCCATGCCGCATTTCGAGTGCGGTGCATTCGACCACTCTGCCACCTCTCCGCGGTCATGGTCGGCCGTTGCCGGCGCGGCGCACTAGATAACGGCTGAACGGGCAGGTTACAAGGCCAATCCGTCAGTTATTTGGCTTGCCGGGCAAGCAGCGGATTCGCGACGGTTCAGCGGCGGCGAGGCCTGGGTAGGTTGGTAACCAGTCACGCGTGCTTGCCTCGATGACGGTCACGTCGTGCAGTCGTGCTGACACGCTCGATCCTTCGGCCGCCAACAACAGTCCCGACAACAGCTGTTTGCCTTGACTCGCACTCAACCTTCGGTTAGGGACAGCGCGCAATCGGCGTGGAGGGTTCTTCCGCGCCGCTTGTTTTTTGAACCCGCAGACTGACAAAAAGACGGCTGAACCGCCAGAGGCGGCTCATCAAGGCCGACCGAACAGCGAAAGGCAAAAAATGTTCGCAGTCATTAAAACGGGTGGCAAGCAGTATCGCGTTGCCGCCAACGATCTCCTGAAGATCGAAAAACTCGAAGCCGCTGTCGGCGATATGGTCGAGATCGGCCACGTCCTCGCACATGGCGAAGGCGAGAATGTCACGTTCGGCGCGCCGTTCGTCGACGGCGCGGTGGTCACCGCCGAAGTCGTCGAGCAGGGCAAGAACCGCACCGTCATCGCCTTCAAGAAGCGCCGCCGGCAGAATTCGCGCCGCAAGATCGGCCATCGCCAGCTTTTGACCACCGTGCGGATTTCCGAGATCCTGCTGGGTGGCGCCAAGCCGACGAAGACGGCAGCGGTCAAGGCGCCGAAGAAGATGAAGGCCGAGGCCGCCACCGAGGTGCAGGCGGAAGCCGCGCCGAAGAAGGAGCCCAAGGCCAAGGCAGCCGAGACAAAGGCAGCCGAGACCGCGGCAGCGCCGCTGTTCAAGGCGCCCAAGGGTGAGCCGGACGATCTGACCGTGATCAAGGGCATCGGCCCGGTCGCAGCCAAGGATCTCAACGAGCAGGGCATCATCACCTTCGCGCAGCTCGCCAAGCTGACCGACAAGGATGTCGCCAAGATCGACGAGCACATGCCCTTCAGCGCCGACCAGATCAAGGACTGGCGCGAGCAGGCCAAGGAATTGGCGGCGAAGTAATTTTCTGGCGACCAGGTCGCCGGATCGGACTTGAAACGGAACGCGAACGCGTTCATAAGGCCTTTTAGGCGCCTTGCGGCGCAACGGAGTTAGTTAGATGGCACACAAGAAAGCTGGCGGCTCGTCGCGCAACGGTCGCGACTCGCATTCCAAGCGTCTGGGCGTGAAGAAGTTCGGCGGCGAAGCCGTCATCCCGGGCAACATCATCATTCGTCAACGCGGCACCACGTGGCATCCCGGCGTCAATGTCGGCATGGGCACGGACCATACGCTTTTTGCGCTCGAGACCGGCGCCGTGACGTTCAACAAAAAAGCCAACGGCCGAACCTACGTATCGGTCAACCCGATTGCCAAAGCCGCGGAGTAGCCGGTTCCGCACTAGAACACCGGCGCCCATCTCGGGAACCGGTGTCTGGCAAAGCCAGGAAAAGGATCAGGGGAGATGGGTTTCCATCTCCCCTTTTTCTTGTGCCTGGAGGACTTTCAAATGGTTGCCGAAGCGGAAGACTCAGAAGACGAAAGTTACGCGATAGACTGCCCGGTGCTGGTCACCGAGCGGCTGGTGATGCGGGCGCCCCACGAGGGCGATATCGCGCAGCTGGTCGAGCTTGCCGACAACCGCCATGTCGCCGAAATGCTGGCACGCATGCCGCACCCCTATGGCGAGGCCGAGGCGCGCGCTTTCCTGGCCATGACCAAATCGCGCCGGGCCGGCATTGCTTATGCCCTGACGCTGGCTGGCACCGACACCTTCCTCGGTTGCGCCGGCCTCAACACCACCGATCGCGGGCTGGAGCTCGGTTACTGGATCGGCGAGCCGCACTGGAAGAAGGGCTATGCGACGGAAGCAGCGCACGCGCTGGTCGATCTCGCCTTCCAGAGGACGTCGATCCAGGTCCTGCATGCCTCGACGCGGGTCATCAATCCGGCCTCGCGCCGCGTCATCCACAAATGCGGGTTCCAGTATGCCGGCCAGGGCATGCTGAACTCGATCGTCGCCGGCCAGGTTCCCGTCGAGCGCTACCGGCTCGATCGCAAGACCTGGACCAGCCTGCGGAACTGGGTGCATTTCTGATGGATGACGGCGGTCAAGCCAATGGTCGACAGCAGCGATATTGAAACGGCCGCGATCGCGCCGATGACGCCTGGGGATATCGAAAGCTTTCATCGCGCGCTCGATGTCGTAGCGCGTGAGCGAAAGTACTTGTCCTTCCTTGAGGCGCCACCGCTGGATCAAGTCAGAAGTTTCGCAATGGATCGTATCGGGAGAGGCGATCCGGGGTTCGTGGCCGTTGTTCGTGGCGAGGTCGTCGGCTGGTGCGACATCTCACGCCATGATCGGCTCATCCATGCCCATCGCGGCTCCCTCGGGATGGGGATTGTTCCTCCCTATCGGGGGCGTGGCCTTGGACTGCGGCTCATCAATGCAACCTTGGCGCAAGCGCGCAGGGCCGGTTTCGTCCGCATCGAACTCTCCGTGCATTCCGACAATGCTCGCGCCATCTCTCTCTACGACAAGGTCGGGTTTGTCAGGGAGGGCGTGCAGAGCGATGCCGTCCATGTCGACGGGGAATACCGCGATACGATCATGATGGCGATCGTCGAACGCGAAAACGCCGCCAGATGAATGGCCATCAGCCCAGCTCGACCCACACTGGCAGATGGTCCGAGCCGACTGCCTTTCGGTCGACCCATAGACGCTGCAGGGATCTGGCAAGCGAAGCGCTGGTGAAGATATAATCGATGCGCTTGTGCCGGCTGGGATCGGTGGGTTGCTTGGGATCAACCCAACTGATGAGATCGTCGCCGGTGGCGTTCAGCCGCAAGGCGGCATCGACGGCGAAGTCGGCGGTCAGCGGCATGCCGAATTCATGGTCCGGCCGGCCGGCGAGTTCGACATATTCGGGTGAGCCGGCCAGCATGTTGAAATCGCCCATTCCGACAAAGGCTTCGGGATGCGGCAGTTCCGGCAGGCCGATCTCGGCGACGCCGGACAGTGCTCCGCCTTCGAGCGCATAGTTCAGCATGCGTTGGCGCAGGAACTGGATCTGGCTGGCGCGTTCGAGGGGGCTGCGGTGATCGAGATGGATGGAATAGAAGCGGATGAAACCAAGCGGCGTCTCGATCAGCGCTTCCAGCGCGCCGCGCTGGAAGTTCATCATCTCGAAGCTGCGGCTGCGCGGCAAAAGCAGGTTGCGCGACAGATGAATGGGCGTCCTAGACAGCACCATGTTGCCGAGCTGGAAGGTTTTCGTCACGGCACGGCCGTTGTCGATGTGCGAACCGATATTGGCCTCGAAATTGCTGCCATAGACGGCGAAATAGTCGGGCAGCGCCTCGCCGATCTCGGCGACCATGTCGCGGCCGCCATTCCGAGGATTGTTGCGGGTCACCTCCTGCAAAGCGATCACGTCGGCTCCGCGCACGGCATCGGCGATGCGCCCGACATCGTACTGCCCGTCGAGGCCGATGCCGTACTGGATGTTGTAGGTTACAAGCTTCATTCCGACGTCTCTCCGGCCAACCCACATGGCCATTGTCACAAAACGGCCTCGCCCTTCGCCGCGCCTTGGTTTAGAGCAAGGGCCAAGGTTTAGAGCAATGCCGCAAAGCCACTAGTAGAAACTGTACAATCTCATGAAATTTCTCGATCAAGCCAAGGTATACATCCGCTCCGGTGATGGCGGCGCCGGTTCGGTGTCGTTCCGGCGTGAAAAATTCATCGAGTTCGGCGGGCCGGATGGCGGCGACGGCGGCCGCGGCGGCGATGTCTGGCTGGAGGCGGTCGACGGGCTGAACACGCTGATCGACTACCGGTATCAGCAGCATTTCAAGGCCAAGACCGGCGTCCACGGCATGGGCCGCAACATGACCGGAGCCAAGGGCGCCGACGTCACGCTGAAAGTGCCGGCCGGAACGCAGGTGTTCGAAGAAGACAACGAGACGCTGATCTGCGACCTGACCGTGGTCGGACAGCGCTTTCTGCTGGCCAAGGGCGGCAATGGCGGTTTCGGCAACCAGCATTTCAAGACCTCGACGAACCAGGCGCCGCGCCGCGCCAATCCCGGCCTGCCGGGGCAAGAGCTCAACATCTGGCTGCGGCTGAAGCTGATCGCCGATGCCGGGCTGGTCGGGCTGCCCAATGCCGGCAAGTCGACATTCCTGGCGGCGGTCACCGCAGCCAAGCCGAAGATCGCCGACTATCCCTTCACGACGCTGCATCCCGGCCTCGGCGTTGCCCGCATCGACGCGCGCGAATTCGTCATCGCCGACATTCCGGGCCTCATCGAAGGCGCGCATGAGGGCGTCGGCATCGGCGATCGCTTCCTTGGCCACGTCGAGCGCACGCGTGTGCTGCTGCATCTGGTTTCGGCGCAGGAGGAAAATCCGGGCAAGGCCTACAAGACCGTGCGAGCCGAGCTCGACGCCTATGGCCATGGCCTCACCGACAAGGTCGAGATCCTGGCGCTTTCCCAGGTCGACACGCTCGACGCCGATGCGCGCAAGAAGAAGGTCGCCTCGCTGAAACGCGCTGCCGGCCGCGCGCCGATGCTGTTGTCGGCGGTCACCGGCGAGGGCGTCGAGGCGGTGCAGCGGGCGCTGATGGCGGTGATTGCTGAGGCGCGCGCGCAGATCGCGGCGCCGGTCGAGACGCGCTGGGACAAATAGGGTCATGCAGTCGCTGAGAAAATATCGGCGCATCACCGTCAAGATCGGCTCGGCGCTGCTCGTCGACCGCACGACGGGCCTGAAGCGCGACTGGCTGGCTTCGCTCGCCGACGACATTGCCGGGCTGGCCCAGGGCGGCGCTGAAATCCTCGTCGTGTCGTCCGGCGCCATCGCGCTTGGCCGCACCATCCTTGGCCTCGGCAAGCGAGCCCTGAAACTGGAGGAGAGCCAGGCGGCGGCAGCCGTGGGACAGATCGCGCTGGCCGGCGCCTGGTCGGACGCGCTCGGCAAGGGCAGCCTGAAATCGGGCCAGATCCTGCTGACGCTCGGCGACACCGAGGAGCGCCGCCGCTATCTCAACGCGCGGGCGACGATCTCGACACTCTTGAAGATGAAGGCAGTGCCGGTCATCAACGAGAACGACACGGTGGCGACTTCCGAAATCCGCTACGGCGACAATGACCGGCTGGCGGCCCGCGTCGCCACCATGATGGGCGCCGATCTTTTGGTGCTGCTTTCCGACATCGACGGGCTCTACACCGCGCCGCCGGCGCGCGACCCCAACGCCAAATTCATTCCGGTGGTCGACCGCATCACGCCTGATATCGAGGCGATGGCGGGTGCGGCCGCTTCCGAGCTGTCGCGCGGC
This sequence comes from Mesorhizobium sp. M7A.F.Ca.US.006.04.2.1, assembly GCF_004022915.1. Taxonomy (NCBI): domain Bacteria; kingdom Pseudomonadati; phylum Pseudomonadota; class Alphaproteobacteria; order Hyphomicrobiales; family Phyllobacteriaceae; genus Mesorhizobium; species Mesorhizobium sp. M7A.F.Ca.US.006.04.2.1. Next base: position 1,950 of record NZ_RZQA01000038.1, on the reverse strand, counting down.
GGCATGCGCACGAAGCTCGATGCCGGCAAGATCGCGACCGCCGCCGGCACCGCGATGATCATCACGTCGGGCACTCGGCTGTCGCCGCTGATGGCGATCGAACGCGGCGAGCGCGCTACTTTCTTTCGGCCGAGCAGCAACCCGGTCAAGGGCTACAAAACCTGGATCGCCGGCCAGCTCGAGCCGGCCGGCCGGCTTACGGTCGATGCCGGCGCCATCGGCGCGCTGCTGTCGGGCAAATCGTTGCTGCCGGCCGGCGTCAAGCTGGTCAGCGGCAATTTCTCGCGCGGCGACACGGTGGCGATCCTGTCGCCCGAGGGCCGCGAGATCGCGCGCGGGCTGGTTGCCTATGATGCCGCCGATGCCGTAAGGATCGCGGGCCTGAAGACGGCCGAGATCGAAACCGTGCTCGGCTACGAGGCGCGTTCGGCGATGATCCACCGCGACGACCTTGTGGTGAGCCATTCGGGTGACCAAGTACGGGCCGGCGACCAAACAGGGGCCGGTGACCAAGTCACGGTCGGTGGCGATGTAAGCGGAGGATGAGCCATGCTGAAACTGCATGAAAAATCCGGGGATGACACTGTCGCGCTGATGGCCGATATCGGCCGGCGCGCCCGCGCTGCCGCCCGGCCGCTGGCCATTGCCACGACCGCCGCCAAGAACGCCGCACTGCTGGCCATGGCCGAGGCGATCGTGGCCCGTGAGCAGGACATTCTCGACGCCAACGCCATCGATGTTTCGAATGGTCATGAATCCGGGCTTTCCACCTCCTTCATGGACCGGCTGAAGCTCGATCCGGCGCGCATCCGCGCCATGGCCAACGGCATCCGCGAAATCGCCGCGCTGCGGGATCCGGTTGGCGACGTGATCGCGCAGTGGGACCGGCCGAACGGTCTGCATATCGAGCGCGTGCGCACGCCGCTCGGCGTCGTCGGCGTCATCTATGAGAGCCGCCCGAACGTCACCGCCGATGCCGGCGCGCTGTGCCTCAAGGCCGGCAATCCGGTGATCCTGCGCGGCGGTTCGGATTCGCTCAATTCTTCCGCCGCCATCCACGCCTGCCTGGTCGAAGGGCTGAAGCAAGCGGGCCTGCCGGAGGATGCCATCCAGCTGGTGCCGACCACCGACCGCGCCGCCGTCGGCGAGATGCTGAAGGGGTTGGGCGGCAACCTCGACGTCATTATCCCGCGCGGCGGCAAAAGCCTGGTCGGACGGGTGCAGGCCGAGGCGCGGGTCCCGGTCTTCGCCCATCTCGAAGGCATCTGCCATCTCTACATCGACCGTTCCGCCAAGCTCGATATGGCGGTGCGGATCGCCGTCAACGCCAAGATGCGGCGCACCGGCGTCTGCGGTGCCGCCGAGACGCTGCTCGTCGACCGGGCGGTTGCCTCCACGCATCTGGTGCCGATCCTCGACGCGCTGCGCGCGGCCGGCTGCGAAATCCATGCCGATACCGAGGTGCTGAAAGTGTTTTTCGACGCCAAACCGGCGACCGATGCCGATTGGGTGACAGAATATCTCGATGCCATCATCGCGGTAAAACTGGTCGACGGTATCGGTGGTGCGATCGAGCATATCGAGACGTTTTCCTCGCATCACACCGAGGCGATCGTCGCCGAGGATGCGCAAGCCGTCGAGCGGTTTTTCAACGAGATCGATTCGGCGATCCTGCTGCACAACGCATCGACGCAGTTCGCCGACGGCGGCGAGTTCGGCATGGGAGCCGAGATCGGCATCGCCACCGGCAAGATGCATGCGCGCGGACCGGTGGGCGTCGAACAGCTGACGTCGTTCAAATACCGTGTGCGCGGGTCGGGACAGGTGAGACCTTGAGCGCTGGTCTTACCCTTCCCCTTGTGGGGAGGGTGGCGAGCATAGCGGGCCGGGTGGGGGGACGACGCTGAATTCCGCGATACCCCCACCCCGCTCCGCTTCGCGGATCGACCC
>NZ_RZQA01000389.1:0-5813 GCF_004022915.1 Mesorhizobium sp. M7A.F.Ca.US.006.04.2.1 | reverse complement strand
GGCATTCGGCGGCGTATCAGGGCCAGCTTCAATGAGCAGCACGCGAGCGCCATAGGCGGAGAGCCTGCTCGCCATCACGCATCCAGAGGAGCCACCACCCACGACGATATAATCGAAAACCACGCAAACTCGCAAATGTCTGAGTCGGGCAAAAATCTAGCAGACGGCGAGCAAGCAAAAACGCGCAATTATCTTGCAGGACGCAGGAAATCAGCGCATTCTTAAGAGATTCGCATTATGGCGGCCTCCCAACGGGGCGGAACGTTTAAACATGACCTTGCCAGCAGTCCATCAGGGCTGAAGGCGATGCCGGAGCGTCGTGACTTAAGTGGACAAAGCGCATCGCGACTGAAGGGGACAAACCTATCGCGAGATACATCAGAATGCAGCCCGGTAGGTCCAGAAGTGCTTTTGCAGCATCGCGCTGACGAGGCCGTTGTAAGGAGCAGAATGATGCTTCGCCTTGCGCTCCATCGCCGCTTTAGCGGTACGAAAACTCCCGTCCCAATCATGGCCGGCGGGCAAGGCGGCTGACCCTTGCGCCAGTCATCGGTGAATCGGATCAACCAGTTGTTGAATGCGCGTAAGATTGCGCGTTCTATACATCGATTGGCACCGCCAAGGTTACCTTCGTGCGATCCATCACAATCATCGTGCTGTAATTTCTAACAGCCGGGCTATCAAAGAAGAAACGCCTCGAGAATGCGTCGTACTCTGCCAAGTCACGCACGGAGAGAAGGAGAACGAAATCGGCGTTACCGGTGACCGCATACGCGCTCATTACTTCAGGCGCCTTCTGTAGAGACTGCTTGAAGCGATCGATGACGTCGGAACGATAGCGCTCAATGTCGACCAAGACCAGCATCATCAGGGACCTGCCCACCGCCTCAGGCGACACGATTGCAACATCAGCCTCAATTACGCCAATTTGTCGCAACTGCTTCAATCGCCGCTGACAGGCCGTGGGCGATATACCGGCCAGTTGGCCCAATTCTTCCGTTGTTTGGCGATTGTTGCGCTGAACAGCGCTTAAGATTTTCAGATCTATCCGATCCAATTCCATGGTCATTCTCCGGAATAGCTGCAATTTGCGCAGAAAAACTGCGATATGCACTCGACTGTAGCCTCAACCCCGCGCAGACGGAAGCCCAAACGATCAGGCCAGGCATGGGACCAAAGTCGGCTATCGTCCTCGACGTCAGTTATAGCCATTGGCCGAAGAGTGCTGTCCACCATCGCCCAACTGACAATGGCAGCCGACGGTCAAAAGCCGAGGCCTTGCGCCCAGTTCGGCCGAGGAAACGTCTCGGAACTTAAACGCTAAGCCGACTGGACGATGATGATAGGGGGGACCTCTATTTCCGCGCTTCGGCTTCCATTCGTTGGCTCACGCTGCCAAGAGTCTCATCTGTGTATAGGGAATCGAGCGCTAGGTTCGCCTGCCCCGGTTGCTGCATCAAATGCAGCCGTCTTGAGGTGGTTGGGAAAAATCGTCACCGCAGCCACACAAACCGCCGGCCTTATGCAACCTGCCGGCAATTTCGCATAATTACTGCATCCCGCCGCTCAGAATTTGCGCAAGGCGCCCAATGTAGCGCGCTATTGTCTCACAACGGCACCTACACGCCACTTCATAAAGCAGAAGAGGCCTGGCTTTGCAGGCTTCAGATTGAGGAGTTCGCCTATGAGCAAGCAATTCGCACCTGAAATGGATGCAGGTCTCGCGGTTTTCAATCGCCTGGAGTCTGAGGTGCGCAGCTACGTCCGCGCCTTCCCCGCCCTATTCGATCGCGGAGTCGGGACCACTCTCATCGCTGCAGACGGTCGGGAATATCTCGACTTTTTCGCCGGTGCAGGCGTTTTGAATTATGGGCACAACAACCCCGTCATCAAGAAGGCGCTGCTGGATTATATCGAGCGCGACGGAATTGTGCATGGGCTGGACCTTGCCACGACGGCCAAGAAAGCCTTCATCGAAGCTTTCGAGCGATACATTCTCAAGCCTCGTGGTCTGACATACAAATTACAGTTTCCCGGCCCCACAGGTACGAACGCGGTCGAAGCGAGTCTAAAACTGGCTCGCCAGGTGACCGGGAGATCGAACATCGTCTCGTTTACCAACTCGTTCCATGGGGAAAGCGCTGGAGCATTGGCAGCGATGGGAAACAAGGAGCACCGGGCCGCTGCCGGGTTTCCCCTCGCCCATGTGACATCGTTGCCATACGAAGGCTACCTGGGGGCGTCAGTTGACACAATCGATTACTTCGAAAAGCTTCTCAATGACCCCAACAGTGGCCTCGACAAACCTGCCGCGGTGATCCTGGAAGGGATCCAAGGTGAAGGCGGCATCAATGCTGCGAGCGTTACTTGGCTGCAACGGCTGCGCGAGCTAACGTCGCGGCACGGAATCTTGATGATCCTCGATGACATCCAGGCCGGGGTCGGTCGCGCGGGCAGTTTCTTCAGTTTCGAAGCGGCTGCAATTGTGCCGGACATCGTTACCCTGTCCAAATCTTTGTCGGCGATCGGAACCCCAATGGCCCTTATTCTCATCAAGCCTGAACTTGATGTCTGGGCCCCGGGCGCACACACCGGGACCTTCAGAGGCAACAACTATGCTTTCGTCACTGCTCGTGCGGCCCTCGAAGCTTACTGGTCCGACTCCAAGTTCGAGGATGAGATCGCTCGCAAGTCTGCGATCTTGGTCCAAGAACTCAACGCGATTACCGAGGAATTCCCCACCCTCGGCCTGAGCGTGCGAGGCCGCGGTCTGATGTACGGACTCGTTTCACCGAAGCACCACTCCTTGCCAGGTCTGGTCTCCCAGGAGGCTTTTCGTCGGGGCTTGGTGATCGAGATCGCCGGCTCATACGGTGAGGTGCTTAAGTTCATGACTGCCCTCACCATCGCCGAGGCTGACCTTCGGCGTGGTCTGTCCATCATTCGCGACAGCATTGGCGCAGTAGCGACTACCCTCGACGGTGGAGGCGCGGCTCGCTAGCCGACAAAGCACCGGGCCACTAGCAGGTCCAAAATCGGGCCGCTCGCAGTCACGGAACGGGAAGGCCGTTCCGTGGCATGTGGCAGTGGGCGAACTCGGAGCGGCTGAACGGCAGACTAGGGCTTTCACTGCCGGACCGATACCACGGTTGCCGTTCTTCCTGCGGCGCCGACCACTGTCGCTGCGCCAATTCGAAGAAAATCGAGCGATAAGAAAGAGGACTGGATGGCCAGCAACGACGTAGTCAAAAATTATATCGATGGCGAGTGGCGGGATTCTGTGTCCGGCACACGCATCGAGGTCGATGACCCGGCGAGCGCCGAAACGATTGCTGTCGTAGCTGAAGCAGGACCCCAAGACATCGAGCTTGCCGTTACTGCTGCTCACCGCGTTTTTCGCGACCGCGTGCTGATAGACATGCATCCGTATGATCGCGGTCGCATGTTGTTTCGCGTTGCCGACGCCCTTGAAGCGCGTTTCGACGAGATCGCAGCCATTAACTGCGCGGAGACGGGGAAGGCATTGGAACTTGCCGATGGCGAGGTTCAGACCGCCATCAGATACCTGCGATACTATGGTGGCTTGGCCGACAAACTTGAAGGGCGCTCGATCCCGCGCGGGGCCAACCTGGTCAACTACACAGTCAGAAGTCCCTTCGGCGTGTCCGCCCAGATCGTTCCGTGGAATGGTCCACTTGAACTGACGGCCCGCTCGCTGGCCTGCGCCATCGCAACCGGCAACTCAGTCGTGGTGAAGTCGCCGGAACTAGCTCCCCTTTCCGGAGTTGAACTTGCGCGTGCCTGTGAGACAGCGGGGCTGCCTGCCGGAGCGGTCAACGTGCTCACTGGATACGGCCAAACGGCAGGCCAGGCGCTGATCGAACATCCCGACGTTCGCCACATCGTCTTCACGGGCTCGATTACTACTGGGCGGACGGTGCTCAAGACGGCAGCGGATCGGATCGTGCCCTGCATAATGGAACTGGGCGGAAAGTCGGCTGCAGTTGTGTATTCCGATGCCGACCTCGACTGCGTTGTGGAAGCGGTACGCGTCGGGACCTTTCTGAATGCAGGCCAGAATTGCAACAACCTTACACGTCTTATTGTGGAACGTTCTATTGCAGACAAACTGGTGGAAAGAGTGAGGGTCTGCGTCGAAGGACTGTCGGTCGGTCCAGGACGCGAAAACTGCGACATCACCCCGTTGATCTCCCGAAACCAACGACAAGGAGTTGAGCGGGCCTGCCAGACGGCCCTCTCGCAGGGCGCGCGACTCGTAACCGGCGGGACTGCGCTTTCGGAGCGGAGCGGTTACTTTATGGCGGCCACGGTGTTTGCCGATGTCGCGCGAGACAGCAATCTCTTCCAGCAAGAAGTATTCGGTCCTGTTCTTGCCGTTACCACGTTCGATAATCCGGGAATGGCCGTCAATCTCGCGAACGACACCGTTCACGGTCTGGCAGCGGGCGTGTTCACGCGGGATATTGACCGGGCCCTCTGGACCGCCGACCGCCTTTGGGCCGGTCAAGTGTACGTGAATGGGTGGTATGTGGGCGGGGTGGAAACACCGTTCGGTGGGATAAACCAGTCCGGCTACGGCAGGGAGAAGGGTCAGGAAGCGCTGGACGGCTACGTTCAGACGAGAAACGTTGGTATCCGCCTCTCGCAGCCACCATCTGGAAATTGAACGCTTGCTGATCCCTACCGACGGCGCGGCTGTCGGGCGATGCAGGATTCAATGACCTCGACCAAATCGAAATAAGCCCGGCGAGAGAATCCGTATCGGAGGTCATCGAGAACAACTCTAATCATAGGATTTTTGGCTGCGGACGGGCTTTACCCACCACGGACATGTAGGAGCGCATTGCCTAGCCCGCTGCGTGGGTCGCATGGGTCAGGAGAGGATCACAGTGCTTCAGAGACAATTGAGATTCGCAGAGCTGCCGCCGAAGATTTCGACAAGTTGGCAATGTTGAACCGCGAGTTGATCGAGGCCGAGAAGCATCGAAACCCCGATGACGGTTTCAGAACTCAAGGAGCGGTTTATTCAGTTGGTGAATCGCGAAATTTGGATGGTCGACCTCTTCAGCCAGAACGGCGAGATTGTGGGCCTCGCCACTCATCGTTTGGAGCCAGACAATGCGGAGCCGAGTGGGCAACGCGTCTTTTTGAGGCAATTCTACGTCAGCTGCCAACACCGACGTTCGGAGATTGGCTGCAGGACCCTTGAGCTGCTTATTCGGTCTCGTTTCCACAACAAATCAAGGATTTTCCTCGACGTGCTGGAGACCAATCCTGGCCGCAAGACCTTCTGGTCTCACACCGGTTTTGTCGCCTACAGCACGCTCATGGAGCGTCTCGTTGAAAAAGCGGACACCAAATAACCTGCGGTGCTGGGAATTAATTTGGGGATCGGATTGTCTGGCATTTGCGTGCGTCGCGCAAAAACACGAGAATAGAATCGAGCCGGTCGTAACCGAATGGGGCTCACTTGTCCCCGGCCTGCAGGCTAGCCGCTTCGACTTCATCACGGCCGGCATGTGGATCAAGCCGGAGCGCTGCCGCAACGTGCTGTTCAGCGAACCGATCGCTACGGAGAGAGGCGCACTGCTGGTGCCTAAGGGCAACCCGGAAGGGCTGCATTCTTATGAGGATGTGCGTGACAAGGGACTCACCTTCGTCAGTGATACAGGCTACACCGCGGTCCAGGACGCGAAAAAGTCAGGCATCGCCGACGACAAAATCATGCAGGTCGCCGGACCGCCGGCGGACAGGCTGTCGCGCCGCCGCCGGTGCCCTCGACTACTTTACAG
>NZ_RZQA01000388.1:0-5830 GCF_004022915.1 Mesorhizobium sp. M7A.F.Ca.US.006.04.2.1 | reverse complement strand
AAAAGCACGCCGGTCGCTGCCTGAAAGGCCGGCCAAAACGGACACCAAGTCCGCTGCGTGGCCGGTATTTTCTCTGATAGGAACCTTACGCAGCCGTTAGTCGTTGAGCGTTGACAATCAAGGAGTCTGAAGATGGCCGATGATCCAAATGCAAACGCGACACCGAGGCCGACGCAGCGCGAAGCTCAGGCAACCTTGGAGAAGCAGGTTGCCCAGCTGAAGCGCGAGATCAACAAGATCAATCGGACGCTGGCAGAGCGCGCAGAAGAGGTCGTCGAGGAAGCCACGGGCTGGTATGACAGCGCTGCCGAGCGGGCCGGCCGTACGGCTCAGGCCCTGCGGACCGGGGCCCAATCTGTTTCGGGAGCCGTCCAGGACAATCCGGGCACTGTGTCGACCGCCTTTATTCTTGGTGCTGCAATGGGTCTGCTACTGGGTCTCACCCTCAGCCCCGATGGGTCTAGTCGGGATCGCTGGTTCTACAAGTAGCCCGGAGATGGTCGCGTCGTGCACCAAGCTTGATATGGCAGAGTAGACCTCGGGGTAGCATTCATAACAGGAAATGAAACTTGGTGAGCGGTATGCTTATTTAGGTTTGTCGCCAGCGTCAGCCATTTCGCCTTTGAAGGTAACTTTCGTGCCCTTTTGCACCATCGAGGCGACGTCTTCGGCATCCCAGTTCGTCAGCCTGATGCAGCCATGCGAGAAGGTTTTCCCGATCTTGCCGGGTTCGGGCGTGCCGTGAATGCCGTAGCTTTCGATCGACAGATCGATCCATATCGACCCCACCGGATTGTTCGGGCCGGCAGCAATGGTGAAGGGTCGCTTGGTTTTGACGCCCTTGAAAGCGAAGTGGGGATCATAGTGATAGGTCGGATTGTGCACCACGCGTTTGACCTCTGCCTGGCCACTCGGCGCCGGCTTTTCGTCACTGCCGATCGAGGCAGGGTAGACTGCAAGCGCTTTACCGGAAGGATCAAGCGCGCGTAGCACGCGAGCCTTCTTGTCGACCTCAACCTCGGCAATGGCGGCGGGAGGATCGCCCCGACCAATATCAGGCACCAGCAACTTCGTGCCGGCCTTCCTGAAGCCGATGCCAGGATTGAGCCTTCGCAACAGTGGTTCGCTGATATGGAAGCGCTCCGCCAGCTTTTCGGCCGCATTGTGATAGCCTAGCCTCGACAGGCGGGCCATCCGCTCGAGGCGAGCTGGAATTCGCTTGGTAAAAGGTCCGCGCACATCCTTGCGGGTCAGCTCATAGGTGACCAGGACTGGACTCGAGGAAGTTGCCAACAGCTTGTCCCAAATCTCCCTGGTGAGCTTGCCATCGGACGGCAATCCGTTCGCCGTCTGGAAGGCGCTGAGCGCCTTGGTGAAGCTCTCTCCAAGGTGGCCGTCGATCAGGCCCGGCGAGAAGCGCGCGCGGTCCAAGAGAATTTGTGCTTTCAGAACGGCCGGGTTCAAACCCTTTGGGGTGTCGGACGCGAATTGCGCTTGGTTGACGGCGGTCAGGTTCAGTTTCGCGGCTTCGGCTCCGCCACATGCGAGGAGGAACGCTGTGGCGGCAACAAGGAGCCTGATCATCGATTTCACTCCGGACGGGGACCTGCCTATATGACGCGACACAGCCTATTTGGTTCCGTTACCTCGCCCCAAGACAGTTGTTATTCAAGGATTTAGCACAGGCGTGGCCTGGTAATGGTCCTCACATCCCAGTCGAACAAGTTGGTCGATCTCGCTCGGGAGAGGGCCGCGACGACACCCAACATTACATTATCGCTCGCGGAACTTTTGTGAGGCTGAGCCCTTCCTCCATTTGGACCGTGGAGGAGACCAAAATGGCAAATCTGGGAAGATTGGCGATCGCGATGCTTGGCGTCCTGGCGTATCAAAATCGCGACAAGATCGGTGAGATGATACGTAGAGTTGGAGATCGTAACCCAAACGACCCGCAAGGCGGGGTTCTGGATCAACTATCGAAAGGCGTGTCGGGAACGGCGCTTGGCGACATCCTCGACCGATTCAGAGGGGTAGGGGCTGGAGCCAAGGTCGACTCTTGGGTTGGCACCGGACCGAACCAACCGATCGGGCCAAGCGACGTGGAAACGGCCATAGACGAAGACACACTCACTTCCCTTTCGTTGCAGACCGGTCTTTCGCGGGATGAGTTGATTGCCAGGATCACGAAAGATTTGCCAGAGGCAGTCAACAAGATGACGCCAAATGGCGAATTGCCAGCCGAGCCGACGCAGGTCTCTGATGAGACGACCCTGCTCGATGACGTGCCGTCACGTAGTTCGCAAGCTAAGAATTCACCCGGTCAAAGCGATGTCTAGAGTGACAGTTCTAGACTGGGAAGGTCTGAATCGCACACGCCCGGCGGCTGGGATGAGCGGACAGGGCCCCCCCGACTCTGAGGCAGCAAGAGCAATTGCCGAGCTGGACTTATTGGCCGCTTTGCTTGATTCCCGCTGGCGCATTCCGGGAACGTCAATACGTTTTGGGCTGGATGCGCTGGTGGGCTTGGTACCCGTCCTCGGAGATGCGGCGACGGGCCTGGTCTCGGCCTATATCGTGTGGCGAGCCCGAAACTGCGGTGCTGCAAATGGTTTGGTAGCCCGCATGTTGGGGAACGTGCTGCTCGATACGGTAGTAGGAAGCGTTCCTCTCCTCGGCTCGATCTTCGACGTCTATTTCAAGGCCAACAACCGCAACATCAGACTGCTTCGCCGTCACCTACAGCCTTGGGTGCGGTAGCACGCTGCTGCAGCCAACGTAAGGGGCGGGGGCACTGGCGTGCATGCACGCTTAGCGCTTTGCCCACGGCGGCTTAACCGGATGGACACATGCGAGTACGCTCCGGGTTAAAGTTGCGACCTTAGCCAGCTCGCGAACCAGTCTGTCATCTTTTCACGCATGGGACGCGCCTGCCATTCTCCTAGGCTAATCTCTCTGGATCGATGAAAATCTTGATTGAACAAATCGATTTGCGTCTTTGAAAAATCTTTGCCCTAAACATTCAGCGTGGTTTCGTCGTTCAGACGTTCCTGATCCTCGTCTCACTCGTTGCGGAGCCAGGCGCGGCCGCGGCACTAACAGGCGATTGGGGCTGGCAGGCCTGGGCCGGGTGGCTGTTCCTCGTGCTGTTTGGGTCGTTCATAGGCTACACGCTCTTCATGCGTCTTCTGCGCGACATCGGCGCCTCGCGGGCCGGAGCCTTTTGCCTTCGTCTCACCCGTGATCGCCGTCCTGCTCGGAATCGTCGCTTACGGTGAGGAGGTCGGCCTGATCGACGTCACCGGCATGGCTGTTATGCTCTCCGCAGCTTTCCTCGCGCTACGCGAGCGCAAGCAAGACCAGCCAATATTGTCGCCTTCCCAGCAGTTGGTTGCCGCGCCTCCTGCACCTTGAGGAATGGATGCATGATCGAACGTCGCCTAAATAATTCCCCAGCCGGAGGACAGTCAGCTCCTGATAGGCGGACACTTTGCTTCCGGCCCAACGGCCATCTGTCTGTCAGGCCGGCGTGAAAAACACGGAACCATTGGCTTCGCTCGCACTTTCTCCCGTGCCAATCCGGGCAAATGGAGCATCATGATGAAGACCTTGGCCGATATTTTCGAGCATACCCTCCAAGACATGTATTACGCGGAGAACGCGATTACCAAGGCACTGCCTAAAGTGGCTGCGGCCGCAAAAGACGCCAAGCTAAAGAAAGCCGCCGAGGATCACCTCGCGGAGACGAAGGGGCAGATCAAGAAGCTGGAGCAGGTGTTCAAGTCAATTGGCAAGAAGGCGTCTGGCGAGAAGTGCGACGCCATCGAAGGGCTCATCAAGGAAGCCGACGGTCTGATGGAGGAAGCGTCAGGGACGGCACTCGATTCCGGCCTGCTGGCGGCTTGCCAGGCAGTTGAGCACTACGAAATTTCCCGATACGGCTCTCTGCGGGAATGGGCCAAGGAACTCGGACATGACGAGGCGCACAAGCTGCTCAGCGAGATCCTTGACGAGGAGAAAGCCACCAACAACAAGCTGACGAACCTCGCGGTCACATCAATCAACAAGCCAAATTGATTAATCCGGCCTAGGTGAAGCGGCAGTATGCCGTGCTTCGCGGCGTTGTGGTCGAATAAAATGACGGCGCTGCAGCTACAGCGCCTTCACATTTGGCAGCCTCGCGGGTTCACCAGCCTTGCCGGCCGTGCCAGTCGTCGATATCGCGCCGGACACGATCCTTCTCAATCCCGTAGCGCTCCCGAATCTTGCCTTCGAGCTGATCGCGTTTGCCGGCGATATGGTCGAGATCGTCATTGGTGAGCAGAAGCGTGGTGGTCTTATCGCGGCGGAAAAGCGCGAATTTATCGAGGCGGGCTTTGATGAGAGCCGGTTGCTGGGGGTGGTTGCCGCTGCTGCGGCGTCTACGACCACCAACTGCACGTTCAACATCACCCGTCCGCCGCTTGAGACAACGTTTCAGCCACAGGCTTGACGGCGACCGTATTACTGCCGACAGCAACAATCCGCCCGTCACTCCTGCCGATGGCCCTGGCGGAAGATTATCCGCGCCTCGCGGAGCAGGGAATTCCGGTCAGTGCCTAGCATGCTGATGAGGCCGCGCGCCTGGTCCGCAGTGATACCGGTTTCCATGGCAAGTTGAGTTACAAGCCTATCGCGCCCCGACATGCGGGCGCCGTCGCATTTATCGTCGCCCATGGTGAGTTGTCCCTTCTCACTTTGGCATTTTATCCCTCAAGCGCAAGCGCAACGGTGAGGCTTGCAATTCGTTCCGGCTCCTTCGCTGACTTCTGGTTGTGGAAAAGGGTGCCCCCGGCTCCCCTGCCTGACCGGCGAGGTCCGGGGGTAGCAACTGCCAGAGGGTTTGGTGAGGCCGCAGGCGGAGCCGAGGCTCGGCGCGCTTGTGGGCGCGCGGGGCGGCGTCCCCTTCAATGCCGGGCTTTCAAAATTCTGGCCTCTCTTAGCAATGCTGCCCGATCGTCGCCAATCATGTGGAAAAGTTCGCGCGCCTGCTCCTCTGTGATACCGGTTTCGCGCGCCAGGAACCGGACCAGAAACTCCTCTTCCTCTTCTATCCGCGCGCGCTCTCGCCGCTTCTGCTCGCTGGGCGATGGGGGCGTGGTCTCGATGTCGGGATGAAGCTCCAGGTCGGCGTCCTCATCCTCGTCTTTCACCAGCAAGCCAGCTTCCCTGGCTGCCGCCAGGAAGGCGCGTCGGGCATTCTCAACTTCGTCCTTCGAGGTCAGGCGCCCGGTACAGGCTCGGAGCGCAGCGCGATATCGCGGACCATGCGCCTCGGGCCAGCGCTCCATCATGAAAACGGCGGCCTGGGACACACTGGCCAACCTCCGGAACTCGCCCGGCCCAGACGTCTCAACGATCAGGGGAACGTCAAAAAAGGCATCGTTCATGAACAGCCCCATTCAATGGGATGGCGAACGAAGGAAGCAGGAGTTGGTTCCGATGGTAGGCGACGCGCGCGCTGGGTCCGCCGCTCCTGTGAAGTTGCTGGACGGTCGCTGTTACAGACGTTCAGCGAGCTGACAGGAGGGCCAAACCCCATGGACCCCAAGAGGCTTGACCACAAGCTCGATTGCAAGGCGTGCGGGACAATCCAGATGGATATCCCGGACAACGCCAATGACAGTACCCCTGGCGGCATTTCGGAATAACAGTCGGGAACTGAATCGCGCGCCGATGCTTGAATCGCGTTTGAGTAACTCAGGGTGGCGTGATGCAAGACGATCGGGTCGTGCCTGAGTTCTGGGGGGAATATGCCGACGCTTGGTTGCCGGGCTTCGATGGTGTGTCCATC
>NZ_RZQA01000387.1:0-5830 GCF_004022915.1 Mesorhizobium sp. M7A.F.Ca.US.006.04.2.1 | reverse complement strand
GCGCAGGGACGCTCCGTCTGTCCATCGATCCGACTGCCTACCGGCAGCAGCTCTTTCGAGAAGCCGAGCGGTTGAATGCGGCTGCCGCGCCCGGCAGCGGGCACAATGCCCAACATCAGACTGCTTCCATCATCGGTTCGCGGGGAGATCTTTGAAAGGCGTCGTTTAGAATGTGGTCCAGCTCCGCCGCGCGCCGGGCAGAAGTGTGTTCGTCCAGAACCCGTTCGCGCGCACGGGTTTTGATGGCATCGAGTTCATCTGCCGGCAAGGCGAGCGCCGCGACCACGTCATCGGTGTCGTGGGCCAGCAGGATCTCGCTGCCGGGTTCGAAGAAGCTGCTCAGGCCAGGCCAGGTGTCGGTTATGATCGGCACCCCGCATGCCGCCGCTTCGAACAACCGGCCCGAAGGACACCAGCCTTTTTGCACCATCGCCTCGCGGGTGACATTCAGCGTCAGTCGGGAGGATGAGAAAAACGCCGGATGATCGGCCGGTGGCAGATGCCTGACGAAGAAGATGTTGTCGCCCCACGGGAATTCCTGCGGATACTGTGCGCCGCCGATGATGAAGCGTTGATCCGGTAGACGCGCGGCGGTGCGGACCAGAAGCTTTTCGACGCCGGCCTGGCGATCCGCCGCGTAGGTCCCGAGATAGGACAGATCACCGGCGAATTCGGCCCGCTTCTCTGCCGGCCGGTGTTGGTCGGGATCGACGTGCCCATAGAGCGGCAGCACATGGCGCGCACCCAGAACCGTCTTCAGCGCGTCGACCGCCGAGCCGCCGGTGTAACTCAGGACGAGGTCGAAATCGGCAAGACCCTCAGGGCCGAAATAGGGTGGACGCTCACCTTGTTCGATGCGGGCAAGCGTGACCGGAGTGTCCAGATCGTAGAACACACGCAGTCCGCGGCCTGCCTGCTGCGCCAGCCGCGAGGCGTCCACGGCGTCGGGACAATAAGAGGTGACGATAACGACATCCGATTGCTTGACTGTTTGCTCCGCGACCCGGCGGATGTCCTCCCAGTCCGGGTAGAGCACGACGTTGCCGCCGTCCAGGCGATCAAGATCGCGCGCTCCGGCATAGTAGGGCGTGTCGCGTTCGAAGAAGGTAACGGACCAGCCGCGCCGGGCGAGGGCTCGGATCAGTCCCCTCCATAAGGTGGCATGGCCGTTGCCCCATGAAGACGTGACGGTAAGACCGAAAATGACCATCTGCATCCGGCAAATCCTCGTCAGGCAACTTCGTTCAATCGGATCAGCTTCGCCCCCCAGTCCCCCGACACGATCGTCGTGATCGAAGCGGGATCGATGTCGAAGCGAAAGCAGTCGCCGGCCGGCAAGCCAAGGACCTTGCAGACGGCGGCCTTGATCACATCGGCGTGGCTGACCAGGGCGACACACTGATTCGGATGCTGCTCGTGGACAGCATTCATCACCGCGACGACGCGCTGCTGGACATCGTGCATGGTCTCGCCACTCGGTGTCCTTGCCACTTGCCGCTGATCATTCCAGGCTCGCCAGCTGGCGTCGCCATTCAGTTCATCGAAAGTCTTTCCCGACCAGTCGCCGAAGTCGATCTCGTCAAGTTCGGCGCAGATCGCGATTTCTCCGACACCGCAGGCGAGCGCAACTGGCAGCGCCGTCTCTCGGGTACGCTCGCGCGGGCTGCACAAGATCGCGACGATGGGCTCCCGGGCCATGCGGCAGCCAAGCTGCGTTGCCTGCGCCTTACCGGCATCGCCGAGGCAAACGCCGTCCATACGGCCTGCCAGATAGGAGCCGACATTTTCGTGTGCCGCATGGCGGATCAGAAAGAAGGTCGTCGTCATTCTGCGGCATCGAGCAAAGGCTCGTCCTTGCCTGCGATAAAAGCGAGCGTGCGCTGCCGCGCTTCGGCGTCGGTGAACTGTTCCGGAGGCGACTTCATAAAATAGCTGCAGGGACCGGTCAGCGCGCCAGCTATGCCGCGATCGAGCGCCAGCTTGGCGCAGCGTACCGCATCGATCACCACGCCGGCCGAGTTGGGCGAATCCCAGACCTCCAGCTTGAGCTCGGCATTGAGCGGCACGCCGCCGAAGGTCGTGCCTTCGACCCTTATATAGGCCCACTTGCGATCGGTGAGCCAAGGCACATGGTCGCTCGGGCCGACATGGATGTTGCCCGGCTCCAGGGGAACATCGAACTGGCTGGCCACGGACTGTGTCTTGGAGATTTTCTTCGATTCCAGCCGCTCGCGTTCCAGCATGTTGAGAAAATCGGTGTTGCCGCCGAAATTCAGTTGATAGGTGCGGTCGATGCGTACGCCGCGTTCACGGAAGAGATTGGCTAGCAACCGATGCACGATGGTCGCGCCGACCTGGCTCTTGATGTCGTCGCCGACCAGCGGCAGCCCGCGCTGCTCAAAGCGCCGTCGCCATTCCGGACGTGAGGCGATAAAGACCGGTATGCAATTGACGAAGGCGCAGCCGGCCTCGAGTGCGCATTCGGCATAGAAGCAGGTCGCCTCCTCGGAACCCACCGGCAGGTAGGAAACCAGCACGTCAGCGCTGCTGTCACGCAGGATCTCGGTGACATTGGCAACCGGCTCGGGAGCTTCTTCAATCTCGTCGCGCAAATATTTGCCGATCCCGTCCAGCGTCGGTCCGCGCTCGACGCGAACGCCGGTTGTCATGGCGTCGGCAAAGCGGAACGTGTTGTTGGGGGCGGCGTAGATCGCTTCCGCGACGTCGAGGCCAACCTTGCTCTTGGCGACATCGAATGCGCAGACAATCTCGATGTCGTCGACATGGTAACCGCCGAGGTCGGCATGCATCAGCCCAGGGATTGGTTCGTTGCTTTTAGCGTGACGATAGAACGAGAGGCCCTGCACCAGGGAGGATGCGCAATTGCCGACCCCAACGATACCAACACGAACCTTTTTCGATCCCACGAAACCGCCACCCTATGTTGTTCAAAGGTAAGTTCCTGGCGCCGAACCATCAGCTTGCCGGAATGTTCCTCCGCCCATCGAAAAATTGCGCGAGACAGCATGGATCGAAGCCGCATACGATGCGTTCCCGCACGGCAAGCATTGGAAACCGATCGATGATCGTCTACGGCGACCACAAGCGGACGCAGGACGCACAACAGCTTCGCGAAGCAGCAGGCGAAATGGCCGTAAGACTTGATCGGATGTCTCATGGCATCCGACGCCATGCTGCATTGGTCGGACTGTTCATCAGCGTGTCGGAGCTGGTTCAGGCGCTTGCCGACGTCGATTTCGAAACCTGCGGCATCGACATTTTTTCGCCACGGCAACAGCAAGGCGCCAGGCTGCTGGTCGGGCTTGCCGCCGAGGTAGCGAAGTCGTGGCGAAGCGGTTTCAACGTTGGCGGTGGCATCGATCCGGGACTTCTCAAGCTGCTGGCCGGGCTCGACTGTCAGGCCGAGGTTCTGACCGGCTCCGCTGAGGGTTATGCGCATTATGCGCTTTATCCCGAAAGCTATTTGGACGCGGCGCAGAAGTCGGGGCTCGATGCGAACACATGCGTTATCGGTGTCCGCAGCATTGGCCTTGGGCTCGCAGCTATGGTGGCGGCCTCGATTGGCGCGCCTGCGCCATTCAGCGTTCGTCCGATCGGCCATCCTTTCCACAGGCACATCAACGCCGATCCGCGGTCGATCACCGCTTGGAAGAACAATCCATCGGCGCGTTTCGCCGTTGTCGACGAGGGTCCCGGCCTGTCCGGCAGTTCGATGCATGCCGTTGTCGTTTGGCTGCGTGAACTGGATGTCGATACGGACCGCATTCACCTGTTTCCCAGCCATTCAGGCGGCCCGGGCAGCGAAGCGTCGCCGGAGGCTCGGGAAACGTGGTCGCGCTGTCCGAAACATGTGGCGACGGCGTTTGAATGCACCTTCTCCGAAAACTCGAAAATTCCCACGCTGCGCGATTGGGTGGCCGAGGCGGTCGGCGGGCCGGAATTAAACCTGACCGAACTATCTGGTGGCGAGTGGCGGGCCGCCCACTATGCCGACGAAGGACGCTGGCCGCCGAGCCCACGCGGTACCGAGCGGCGTAAATTCCTGGCGTCCGCCGGGCGTGACCGCTGGCTCGTCAAATTCGCCGGCCTCGGCGAAACCGGACTGCGCAAGAAACGAGCCGCGGCGATGTTGCATGAAGCCGGCTTCGGATCGCAAGTTGTCGCGCTTTGCCATGGCTTTCTGGTTGAACGGTGGATTGACGGCAGCACGATGGATCAGGCGCCGCTGCCCAGGGAAAGACTGATCGCGGAGCTCACAAACTACCTGACCTGGCGTGCGCTCAATCTTCGAACTTGCGAACCGGGTGCATCATTGCTTGCTCTCGCGGAGATGGCTGTTTCCAATGCGTCGGAAGCCTTGGACGAGAAACGCGCAGCGACGTTGCGCGGTTGGCTCTCGAAACCGACCTCCGCGCATGTGCTGCAGCGCGTTGAAATCGACGGAAAGCTTCAACCGTGGGAGTTTCTCGTTCGTGCAGATGGCACGGTGCTCAAGACAGATGCTGTTGACCACTGCCGGGCACATGATTTGATCGGCTGCCAACCGATTGAGTGGGACATTGCCGGCGCCCGCGTCGAGTATGGACTGTCCGACAGCGATGTGAGGACCTTGGTCGAAGGAATGGAACTTCCCATC
Source organism: Mesorhizobium sp. M7A.F.Ca.US.006.04.2.1 (assembly GCF_004022915.1). NCBI lineage: Bacteria > Pseudomonadati > Pseudomonadota > Alphaproteobacteria > Hyphomicrobiales > Phyllobacteriaceae > Mesorhizobium > Mesorhizobium sp. M7A.F.Ca.US.006.04.2.1. The sequence continues at coordinate 1,173 of NZ_RZQA01000387.1, read as the reverse complement.
GACCGTGACCACATCGGCTTTTTCGAACCATGCTATTTGGCATTCCAACTCGGGCTCTGGAGCACGGCTGCGCAATCCGAAAACGGCGGGGAAAAAACAAGGCTGGCCGAGATGGCAGACCGATATAGGATGCCGCTGATACGGTTCCTGGACGAATGCCGGATATGATCGTTCCGATCAGTCCAGCCTTCGCAGCATGTCTGCTTCCTGCTCGAGAATAGTGGCCACTTCCTCGCGCTGCAGATGCGTCATCATCAGGCTGACGCAGCACTCGAGATAGGTAATCGAGGCGCGCCGCAGATAGGCAGCGGTCTCGCGTTCGGCCATCTGGTCGATATCCCTCGAGGGGCGCTTGGGTTGCATGAGGGTGATCCTCCGTATCGGGTCCTCCTGCCAAACCACAAGCCTGGGCGGATGTTCCGCACGATCTCGGGAAAGGTTCGGCGCCATCTCGCATCACGCCGGAAGGTTCTGCAGCCCTCCGGGTGCGGGCCTCGCTCTTTTGGCAAAGCCCGTCATCTGATCGCCGATGCGGCTGCCTTCGAGAGCTGCGAAATAATCGATCGTCAGCTTGAGCCCTTCGTTGAGGGGCACCTTCGGCGTCCAGCCGAGCAGCGCTTTTGCACGCGAAATATCGGGCTGCCTGCGCCGAGGATCGTCTTGCGGCAGCGGTAGAAATCTCAGATCCGATTTGGTACCCGTCATCGCCTTCACCAACGCAGCCAGTCGCACGATGGTGAATTCTCCGGGATTGCCCAGATCCATCGATCTGATCGGAGACATAGCAGAAGGATCGCGTCTGCAAGCCGTCGCCGAAGATCGTCAGGGGACGTTTCTCGAGCGCCTGCATGATCAGGTTCGAGACGATGCGGCCGTCCGCCGGATCCATTCTCGGACCGTAGGTGTTGAAGATGCGCGCGACGCGCACGTCGGCTTTGCCGGCTCTCAGATAGTCGAAGCAAAGCGTTTCGGCGGTGCGTTTGCCCTCGTCGTAGCAGGCGCGCGGACCGGTGCAGTTCACGTGGCCGACATAATCCTCCCTCTGGGGATGCTGTTCCGGATCGCCATACACTTCGCTCGTCGAGGCCTGTAGCAGCCGCGCGTCATATCGGACAGCGAGTTCAAGCAGGTTGAGCGTTCCAATCACGCAGGTTCGCGTGGTGTGGATAGGGT
>NZ_RZQA01000386.1:0-5837 GCF_004022915.1 Mesorhizobium sp. M7A.F.Ca.US.006.04.2.1 | reverse complement strand
GAGTGATCCCGTTCTCGACCAGGCAGCGCTTGCGCCTTACCTCGAGGCGAACATACCGGGCTTTTCCGGGCTTGCTGCAGTCGAGAAGCTCAAATCCGGCCAATCGAACCCGACCTACCTTTTGACGGCGGCAAGCGGCCGTTACGTGCTGCGCGCCAAGCCGCCGGGGCAATTGCTGAAATCGGCGCACCAGGTCGACCGCGAATTCAGGGTGATGAGCGCGCTTGCCGGCACCGCCGTGCCTGTGCCTGCCATGCTGCACCTGTCGGCGGAAGGCTCGCCCATCGGCCGCATGTTCTACGTGATGGATTTCCTCGACGGCCGCATTTTCTGGGATCCGGCCCTGCCGGAGGCTGGCGACAATGATGAACGCGCCGCCATCTACGATGCCATGAACGACACCCTCGCCGCCCTGCACGAGGTCGATGTCGAGACTGTGGGGCTCGGCGATTTCGGCCGGCCGGGCAATTATTTCGAGCGCCAACTGGCGCGCTGGACGAGCCAGTACCGTGCCTCGGAAACCGGCACCGTCGCCGACATGGACCGGCTGATTGCCTGGTTGGAAACGCATATGCCCGTAGATGACGGCCGGATCTCACTGGTCCATGGCGACTACCGGCTGGACAATCTGATCTTCGCGCCGGACCGGCCAACGGTTCTGGCAGTGCTCGACTGGGAACTTTCGACATCAGGCCACCCCTTCGCCGATATCGCCTATCAATGCATGCAATGGCGGCTGCCGCACGCTTCCGGCTTTCGCGGCCTGGGCGGTATCGATCGTTCCGCACTCGGCCTGCCTTCCGAAGAGGACTACGTCGCCGCCTACTGCCGGCGGCGCGGGCTCACCGGTATCGGCAACTGGACGTTCTTCCTCGCCTTTTCCTTCTTCCGGCTGGCTGCCATCTGCCAGGGCGTCTTCAAGCGGGCGCTGGACGGCAACGCCTCCAATCCCGAGAAGGCGAAAACCTATGGCGAGGCGGTGAAACTGCTTTCGTGTCTTGCCGCAGAACTGATCGACAGGGAGGCGTGATGGGCCATTTCGAGAGAGGAACGGTGCTGATCACGGGGCTGCCAAATTACGACAAGCGTCGGCACGATCCGAAGCATACCGTTTGGGAACTTCCCGTGCCCTTGTCCGTTTCCGTACAGCGTATATAATTTAGCCAGCCACCAACCCAACCGAAGGCACCAGATCTTGCCGCAGAGCGTCCAGACACGCCGCGAGAAACAAAAAGCAGAACTGCGCTCCGAATTGCTCGAGGCCGCGCATAAGCTTGTCCAGGAAGAGGGCTATGAGGGCCTGACCATCCGCAAGCTGGCCAAGCGGGTCGGCTACGCCCCGATGTCCGTTTATTCCTACTTCGCCGACAAGCAGGACATCCTGTTCGCTCTGGCCGAGGACGCATTCGAGACGCTTGCTCGCCGCATCGAGGAGCATCCGTCCGATGATCCGATCGCAGCCTTGCAGGCGGTGATGACGGAATATGCCGCCTTCGGGCTCGGCAATCCCAACGAATACCGCACCGTATTCATGACCGAAAAGACCAAGCTGCCGGAAGGCAGGAGCTACGACGACATGGAAGAGAGCAACCCGGCGATGAAGGCGCTGATCAGCCGGGTCGAGGCCTGCGTTGCCGCCGGAAAATTGCAGGGCGATCCGCGCGCCATCGCCACCATGCTGTGGGCGGTCGGCCACGGCACGATCTCGCTGCTCATCACCTTTCCATTCTACCCCTTCGGCGACCCGCAGGCCTTCGTGAAGCGGATGTGCGATTTCACGCTCGCCACGCTCAGCACGCAAAACGTCCCGCCATTGACCGAGACACCGGTCAACTGCTGAACGCCGTTCCCTTTCATTTCCATATTTTCTCTCCGCCCCAGCCAGACCCTGGGGGGATTTCTTGGTTAACGAAAAATTTATCGTACGCGTACGGTTTTCCCTTGAATTCCCAATCGACGGCGTATATGTACAGTCTATCGTACATGTACGAGAAAAATTCACCCGTCGGTACGAATTGAATTCGACCCGGAAACCGGAGACTGACAATGAAAAAGACACTCCTCACCCTCGCCGCCGTGCTGGCACTTTCGGGCTCGGCTTTCGCCGCCAACACCACCCATCCGGTCAAGCATGCGCCGGTGGCGGCCTGCGTTGACACCAAGACCAATCTGAAGCTCGATTGCGCTTCGACCGGTTCGGTCGAGAAGAAGGGTGCCACGGAAAACACCGCTGAAGGCAAGGGCCCGCGGCTCGGCATCAGCATCAATCCGTGGATTGTGCCGAGCGCATTCTGATATCAGCAAAGATCACGTCTGGCCGGCACAAGCCGGCCAGCTTCAAGCGACCGAAATCGGCAGCTTCGCCGCTGAACTCTCAAAGGCTGCGTCGATCAGCTTCTGCATGTCGGCGGCGCGCCGGAACGACGGATCGCCATTCCGGCCTGCATCCAGCGCATCGGCAAAGCGTCGCGCATTGCGCTTGACACTGGGCAGATCCAAAGTCCGCCAGCGCTGAAGATCGACATCCCCGCCGAGGCAGGCCGACAGGCTCGATGCCTTGCCGTCGGTCTCGACCTTGATAGCGCCCTGGGTGCCGTGCAGGGCCAGCGACAAATCGTTGGCGTGACCGGTCATGTAGCGGCTCGCCACGATCGTGGCAAGCGCGCCGCAATCGAGCCGCGCCGTCATTGCCACGCTGTCATTGGCGTCCAGCACATAGTCGCCGATGCGCTCGCCCTCGGCCTTCGGAAACGTCACCAGATCGGCATGCAGGCTGACGATATCCTGGCCGGCGCCATAGGTGGCGAAATCCAGGATATGGATGCCGACATCGCCCAGCACGCCGGTCGAGCCGTGCCGGCTGGACAAGCGCCACAGCCATTTGTCCTCGACCCGCCAGTCACCCCATGATTTGCTGACCAGCCAGCTTTGCCGGTAGCTCGCCTCGACATGGCGCAACGCGCCGATCTCGCCGGCCTGAACCATGCGCCGCGCCTCGTGGATCGCCGGTGAGTTGCGATAGGTGAGGTTGACCATGTTGATCACCCCGGCAGCCTCGGCCGCTTGCGTCATATCAAACGCGTCGGCGTAGTTCGGCGCCAGCGGCTTTTCGCAAAACACATGTTTTCCCACGCCGAGCAGCGCCAGCGTCGTCGCCCTATGCGCACCATCCGGCGTCGCGTTGATGGCGGCATCGAACTGGCCCCAGGCGATCGCCGCCTCCAGGCTCTCGAAAGAATCGCCGATCTTGCTGGCCGCGGCGAACGCCGCAGCGCGACCGGGCAACTGGTCGACACAGGCGACGATGCTGCAGCCGGGAATCCCGGCAAACTCCTCGACATGATGCCCGGCGATACCGCCGGTGCCGAGCAGAAGAATTCGATGCATTAGCCCCAAGCCCCCAAAATCAACTCACGCCTTGGGCAACTCAGGCCCGATCAGCTCAGGCCGCCCCAATCAGCTCAGGCCCTTGTCGCCATCGGCATGCAGGCGCAGCCCCTTCTGCACGATCTTCTCCTTGGCCGCATCCGTCGGCACGTTCGGCGCATTGGTGATGCCGGACCATGCCGGCGCCGGGTTGTGCGCCCAATGGACGGCGTTGCGCAGCACCTGCTGCACGCCCTGATTGTGATAGATCGGATAGGTCTCGTGGCCGGGCGAGAAGTAGAAGATCCGTCCCGCGCCGCGCTGGTAGGTCAGCCCGGACCGGAACACCTCGCCGCCCTCGTACCAGGAGACGAACACCGTCTCCAGCGGCTCCGGCACCGCGAACGGCTCGCCATACATTTCGGTCTCGCCGATCTCCAGGCACTCGCCGATGCCTTGCGCGATCGGGTGGCCGCGGTTGATCGCCCAGACGCGCTCGCGCTCGCCCGCCTCGCGCCATTTCAGCGAACAGGGCGTGCCCATCAGCCGCTTGAAGATCTTTGAGTAGTGACCGGAATGGAGCACGATCAGGCCCATCCCTTCCCACACCCGCTTCTGCACCCGCTCGACGATCTCGTCCTTGACCTCGCCATGCGCCGCGTGGCCCCACCACAAAAGCACGTCGGTGGCCGCCAGGCGCTTTTCGCTCAGGCCGTGCTCGGGCTCCTGCAAGGTGGCGGTGGCCGCCTCGATGCCCTTGTCCTGGTTGAGCGCGGCGGCGATGGTGCCGTGCATCCCCAAGGGATAGAGTTCGCGCACGGCTTCATTGGTCTGCTCGTGGACGTTCTCGCCCCAAACGATCGCTTTTGTCGGCATTTTCATCTCCCAAAGCGCTTTAAATAGCACGCCCAAGGAGATTGAGAAGGTCCGATGCGATCTGGCCCGATGGAATACTAGGTCTTGCGCTTCTTGCGCCCCGGCACGGTCTTGGCCTTGCCCGGTTTCGCCGGTGCGCCGGGGATGGCGGTTCCGGTAATGGATACCGGATCGCTGGCCGGGAACGTGTCTTCAAGGCCTTCCTCGAGTTCCTCTTCGGCGCTCGGGGCTTCATGTCGCTCATGTTCGAGCGAGCGGACGGCCGATGTCTTTTTGACCGGCGACTTCGGCGCGGAATTCGACGGCATCGGCATTTCTCCCTCGGCGTGCGGATGCAGAACGAGCGTGCCCTGCAAAACGTTCCGAGTTCAGACCGCCGCGTCGCGCGATCCCTCGGACAGGAAAGTAAAGACATAGTCCGAGAAGGAACGCCAGCATTCGACCCGGAAGGCATCGGCGGCTGTGCGCAACAGCACGATCTCGGTCTTGCCCAGAATGGTGCGCGACGCCGCGCCCACCGGGAAGGCGTCGAGCGACAGATCCTGCGGACAGCCCGCATTGATCGTCGCCGCTGCCCCGGCGCCCGTCACTGATATCGCGATGTTGCGATGCGAGACGCCGACCGCCGAATGCAACGCGGCAACCCCGGCGCAATCGGCGAGCGGATCGTTGCCGGTCTCGTCGATGACGAGCCATTCGTCGGGGCCGAGCCACAAGGCGATACGTCCGGCCTTCGAGGCGGATGTCTTCGGCTTTTTCGGCAAGGTCACGCCGAGCGCCTTCGAAAGCGCCGCGACCGACGCCTCCGGCGCACGCAATGAAATCCGCTCGGCCGGCGGCAAGACCTCGACCTTGGCGCCGGCAGCAGTGGTGCTGCGTCCAGCCAGCGCCGGACGGCGTTCCACCGAAGGCGATGCAGCCGGCGTCGTCTTTCTTGCAGCGGCCTTAGCCATTGAGGCGCCCTCCCGTCTCGTCGAAGAACACCATGCTGGTAACCTCCACTTCGATCACCCCGTTCGGCATCGGCACGTAGAGGGTCTCGCCCATCCGGTCGCGGCCGCCGGCGACCAGCGCCAGCGCGATCGAGCGGCCGCAATTTTCCGACCAGTAGCTCGAAGTGACATGGCCGATCATCTTCATCGGGATCGCCTGCTTCGGATCCTCGACGATCTGCGCGCCTTCTTCGAGCACCACCTTGGGATCTTTGGTCTTGAGGCCCACCAGCTGCTTGCGGCCCTTGGCGACAAGGTCCGGCCGAGTCAGGCCGCGGATGCCGACGAAATCGGTCTTCTTCTTGCCGACCGCCCAGTCGAGACCGGCATCGTTCGGCGTCACCGTGCCGTCAGTGTCCTGGCCGACGATGATGTAGCCCTTTTCGGCGCGCAGCACGTGCATCGCCTCGGTGCCGTAGGCCGCCGCGCCATGCTTCTGGCCTTCGGCCCACAGCGCTTCCCAGACCGCCTGGCCGTAGTCGGCAGGCACGTTGACCTCGAAGCCCCGCTCGCCGGTGAACGACATGCGGAACAACCTCGTCGGCACGCCGCAGATCTTGCCTTCGCGCACCGACATATGCGGCAGCGCCTCGTCCGACATGT
>NZ_RZQA01000385.1:0-5838 GCF_004022915.1 Mesorhizobium sp. M7A.F.Ca.US.006.04.2.1 | reverse complement strand
CCGCTTGTCCAACAATCCCGGCGGCGGCCTGCTGACCCAACTGCGCCTGCCGCTGGCGGCATAAAAACAAGGCGCGCCCGGTCGCCGCGCCTCGCCGCCGTTGGATTCCGAAGAAACTACCGCCGCAACACCGCGCTCAGCACGTCGCGAATGCCGATGGCGCCGACGAAGCGCGACTGGTCGTCAAACAGCGCTACCGGAGCGGTCTGCGAACGGTGCATGGCCAGCATGACGGTTTTCAGCGAGGTGCCCGGGTTGGCCCAGAACACTTGCGCGGCTTCCTCGGATTGGCCTTCGACGTCGGCGCACGACACCCAGACCGCCGGCTTGCCGTCGCGTTCGGCCGCCGCCACCAGCCCGTGATCGTCGATCTTGAAGCGCGTCGTCTTGCGGCGGTCGAGCCAGACCCAGCCGTCCTTGCCGTGCTCCAGATCGCGACGGTCGCGCATCACGTTCCAGGCGGTCAGCACCGACAGCGGGTTCACATTGGCGATGAAGTCTCGGACATAGTCGTTGGCGGGCCGCAGCACGATGTCTTCGGGCGCGCCGGTTTGCACGATGCGCCCACCCTCCATGATGGTGATGTGGGAGCCGATCTTCAGCGCCTCCTCGAGGTCGTGGCTGACGAAGATGATGGTCTTCTTCAATTCAGCCTGCAGCTGCAGCAATTCGTCCTGCAGCTTGGTGCGGATGAGCGGGTCGAGCGCCGAGAACGGCTCATCCATCAACAGGATCGGCGCCTCGGTGGCGAAGGCCCGCGCCAGGCCGACGCGCTGCTGCATGCCGCCCGAAAGCTCATGCGCGTATTTCTTCGACCACTGGTCGAGATTGACCAGCTTGAGCTGGCGTTGCACGCGCTCCTTGCGCTCGGCTTCCGGGACGCCGGCGAGTTCGAGGCCGAGACCGACATTCTCCTCCACCGTGCGCCATGGCAAAAGGCCGAACTGCTGGAACACCATCGCCACCTGTTTCTGGCGCAGGCGCCGCAAGGTCGCCTCGTCGCAGGTGACGACATCGACGGTCTTGTCGCCATCCTTGACCAGCACCTGGCCGCGCGACACCACGTTGAGCCGGTTGACCGCCCGCAGCAATGTCGACTTGCCCGAACCGGAGAGGCCCATCAGAACGGAGATCTCGCCCTCGTTCACGGTCAGGCTGGCGCCGGCGCAGCCCAGTACATTGCCGGTCTTTTCGAGGATCTCGGCGCGGCTGGCGCCGGCGTCGATCATCTTCAGCGATCCGGCCGGGTCGGCGCCGAAGACGATATCGACGTTCCTGAAATCGACGGCGACGGTCATTTCTTGCCTCCAACGGCGATGCGGGTCATCCGGTCGAGCACGATGGCCAAAACGACGATGGCAAGCCCCGCCTCAAGCCCGAGGTCGATGCGGCGCGAGCCGAGCGCCCGGTTGATCTCGGTGCCGAGCCCGCCGGCGCCGATCAGTGCGGCAAACACCACCATCGACAGCGACAGCATGATCGATTGCGTCAGGCCGGCCATGATGGTGGGCAGTGCCGACGGCAGTTCCACCTTCCACAGCAGCTGGCTCTTGGTGGCGCCGAAAGCCTCGCCGGCCTCGACGATCGACTTCGGCACCGAGACGACGCCCAGATGCGTGAGCCGGACCGCGGTCGGGATGACGAAGATGATGGTGACGATGAGGCCGGGCGCGTTGCCGAGGCCGAACAGCGTCAGCACCGGGATCAGGTAGACGAAGGTCGGCAGCGTCTGCATCAGGTCGAGCACCGGCAGCATGACGCGGTAGACCTTCGGCTTGTGCGCTGCCCAGATGCCGAGCGGCACGCCGATGGCCATGGCCATGGCAGCGGCCGCGACGACCAGCACCAGCGTCTGCACCGTCTGCTTCCAAAGGTTCTGGTTGATGATGAAGATCAGGCCGAGAAAGACGCCGATGGCAAGTGGCCGCGAGCGTTGCAGCAGCCAGGCGATAACAGCGATGATCAGCGCCAGCAGCACCGGCGGCACCATCAAGAGGATGCCGACCAGCCCATCCAGCAGGAAATTGAGGCCATTCGAAAAGGCCCTGAACACAGTGTCGAAATTGTCGGTGAGGAAACCGAAGAAGGCCTTTCCCCAGGCGCCGATCGGAATCTTGTGATCGACCATGAATTTCGAAATCGGATCCATATCGCCCCTCTCGTGCAGGAGACAGCCCTGCCCCTCGGCCTCGACCGTCGTCATCTTGTCACAGGATATGAAAAAGGGCAGCCTTTTCTAAGATGGCTGCCCTTCCTGGTTCGGCTTTGCCGAATTCAGTCGGCTCAGCTTCCGAGCGCGGTCTTGATGGCGGCGGCAGCGTCACCGCCGTCGAAGGTAGTCACGCCGGCTATCCACGGGGCAACGGCATCCGGGTGCTTCTTCAGCCAGTCGGTTGCAACCGTATTGGCGTCGCCGCCCTTGAGGATCGCGTCCATCATCTCGCCTTCCATGTCCAGGTTGAACTTCAGGTTGGCGATGAACTTGCCGGCGTTCGGGCATTCGGTGGTGTAGCCCTTGCGCACATTGGTGTAGACGGTGGCGGCGCCGAAGCCGCTGTCGCCCATGCCGTCGAGATAGGTGATCTTCATGGCGCCCATCACCGGATGCGGCGTCCAGCCGAGGAAGGCGATCCATTCATTGTTCTTCATCGACTGCTCGGCCTGCGTCAGCATGCCGGCTTCCGAGGATTCGACCAGCTCGAAGCCTTCGAGATTGTCCTTCGGGTTCTTGATCATGTCGAGGATGATGCGGTTGCCGTCATTGCCGGCCTCGATGCCATAGATCTTGCCGTTGAACTTGTCCTTGAACTTGCCGATATCGGTCAGCGATTTGACGCCGGCGTCGGCGACATAGGTCGGCACGACGATGCCGTAGCCGGCGCCGGTCAGGTTGGTGCTGATCGTCTCGACCGAACCGTCGGCTGTATAGTCCTTGATGTCGTTGGTCATCGACGGCATCCAGTTGCCGAGGAACACGTCGAGATCCTTGTTCTTCAGCGACGCCATGGTCACCGGCACCGACAGCTGGATCGTTTGCGGCTCATAGCCGAGCGCGGTCAGCAGCACGGAGGCGACGCCGGTCGTCGCCTGGATGTCGGTCCAGCCGACGTCGGAAAGGCGCACCGCCTTGCAGCTTGCCGGATCACCGGCGTAGGCAGCGCTGGTTGACAAAAAAGCCGCCAGGCCGAGGCCGGCGACGAAAGAGTTCATACGCGACATAGACAGTCTCCCATTGTGATTCTTTGGCGAAGCGTAGCTACGGTTTCTATGCCCGCCTTGTTTCGTCAGCCAAACACCATTCTGGTGTGGTTTCAAGCATTAAGACAATCACGATCAACGGCGCGGGCTGGCCAATCAGCGACACATCAGGCGCTTTTGTCTGGCCAGCCGGCTTTTTCAGGGGAATGCCGCTCTGGCCCCTCCCCGTGTCAGGCCAAGTCGGCTTAAAAGAGCGGCATGGCCAAGCTTTACTTCCACTACGCGACGATGAACGCCGGCAAGACGACGATGCTCTTGCAGGCCTCTTACAATTACCGCGAGCGCGGCATGGGCACGATGCTGTTCGTCGCCGGCCACTACCGCAAGGGCGATACAGGCCTGATCTCGTCGCGCATAGGCCTGGAGACGGAAGCCGAGATGTTTCGCGACGGCGACGATCTGTTCGCCCGCGTCGCCGCTCATCACGCGCATACGTCGGTGCATTGCGTCTTCGTCGACGAGGCGCAGTTCCTCGAGGAAGAGCAGGTCTGGCAGCTCGCCCGCATCGCCGACCGGCTGAACATCCCGGTCATGTGCTACGGCCTGCGCACCGATTTCCAGGGCAAGCTGTTTCCCGGCTCGCGCGCGCTGCTGGCCATCGCCGACGATTTGCGCGAAGTGCGCACCATCTGCCGATGCGGCCGCAAGGCGACGATGGTCGTGCGCCTCGGCCCCGATGGCAAGGTGGCGCGCCAGGGCGAGCAGGTGGCGATCGGCAAGGACGTCTATGTCTCGCTCTGCCGCCGCCACTGGGAGGAAGAGATGGGCCGCGCCGCGCCAGACGACTTCATCGGCTTTATCAAGGGCTGACGGTCGGCGGCCTTGACCCCGGCCCTATGCAGCGTTTCTTAAGGCCTCGGTACTATAACGCAGCCAGCCAGAGCTCCCCGGGGTCAGCCATGCTTCGAGCCGCTTCGTTCGCCAGTATCCTTCTCCTTGCCAGCTCGCTCGTAGCCCATGCCGGCGGTGATCCTGCCCTGGGCAAGAAGGTCTTCAACCGATGCATGGCCTGCCATGACGCAGCCACCGACCGCGACAAGGTCGGTCCGCATCTGTTGGGCGTCGTTGGCCGCACCGCCGGCAGCGCCGAGAGCTTTCTTGGCCACTATTCCGAGGCGATGAAGAGTGCTGGCGCCGCCGGCCTGGTCTGGGATGAAGCCAATCTCGCCGAGTATCTCAAGGCCCCAAAGCTGAAGGTGCCGGGCAACAAGATGGCCTTCGGCGGCCTGACCAATGACGACGACATCGCCAATGTCATCGCCTATCTGAAGGCCGATCCCAAGCCTTGATCCGCTGTTCGTCAGCTCTGTAAAACCGGCTTTCCCCTTGCATATCGCGGCCGCGATTGCTTCAGTGATTTGCCGAATACAAAGGCATCCGTGCGCCATCGGCTTGCCGCATGAAAGTTCAATGACAGCTGAACTACGGCTGGCAGGCAAGCTAATCACGCCAGGCCCCCGCCTTCACTGGTTTTCAAGACCCTGATGGATTCTTTTGTTTTCACGCCGCCCTTGTCTTCACGTCTTTCAATCCCCCGATGCCCCACATATATTCGCCGCTGTTCGCGACCAGCGACGTCATGCCGAAGCGGGAGGCCCCAATGGCGACATTGCAGAATTTCGACGCCGAAATTGCCAAGACCAAGCAGGTCGTGCAGGACATGCGCTCCAAGATCGAGCAGTCCGGCACCATGCTTGATACGCTCGCCACATCGGACAAGAAGATCGGCGACGCCAATTTCGACCTCGAGAACGCCCGCATCGAGGATGTGCTGAAGCAGCAAAAGGTGATGGAAGGCAACATTGCCGACCTGATCATCGGCCTGGAGGACGCCACCAACGTCTTCGGCTCCGAGTTCGAGAGCATGAAGAACTACACCGGCTGGGAAAAATTCATCGGTATCTTCTCCAGCCAGAGCAAGCAGCGCATGCGCACCGACCGCGTCCGCAACATGTCGCTGGCGGGCAACCTGCAGGAATTGCTGGTCAAATCCGACACCATCGTCGGCATATTGAAGGCGCAGAAAGAGGTCCTCGACCAGCGCTACAAGACCTCGGAAACCAGCCTGTCGCAGGTGATCGAGCGCCGCAAGACCACCATGACCAACCTCGAAGCCGTGCAGAAGCGCATCGAGGAGCTCAACCCGATGCTGCTCGACATCGAAAACAAGATCGCCGCTTCGACCAGTCAGAAGGACCGCACGCAGCTCGAAGGCGAACGCTCCAAGCTGGCGACGGAATACAACGAAAAGCAGGCCAAGGAGCAGGAGCTGCTGGCCGAGAGCCAGACGCTCGAGCGCTACACCTCGATGTTCCAGACCTTCGTCGATTCGCTCAACAACCAGATCGCCGCGCAATCGACGCTGATCAACAAGCTGACCATCGATACCGAGCAGCGCATCGTGCTCTACAAGGCGCTGGAAGATTCGCTGAAGACCGCCGCCCAGCAGGACGTCGCCCACAAGATCAACACGCTGGGCAGCCAGGTCGACAACACCGCCGAGGAAACCATGGCCGGCATCGGTGCTGCTTCGCAAAAACACATCGGCGACCTACTCGAGATGCACGAGAAGAACATGGT
>NZ_RZQA01000384.1:0-5881 GCF_004022915.1 Mesorhizobium sp. M7A.F.Ca.US.006.04.2.1 | reverse complement strand
TGCCGAACTGGCCACGCACCGCCTCATCCATCTGGAGGAGCCGTATCGCGAGGCGGCCAGTTGGGACGAATGGTTCCAGTCTGCGGGCGCCAATCTCAGCGATACCGCGCGCGGCCTGCGCATCAACGACTACGGCCTGGTGATTCAGGGTGTCATGGAAGGCCAAGGCATCGCGCTCGGCTGGCGGCACCTCGCCGAGCGGCTGCTGGCGTCGGGCCTGCTGGTGCCGGTGACGGATCATGTGCTGAAGACCGGCAAGGCCTTCTATGTCGTCTGGCCGAAGAACCGGGAGCTCAGCGACAACGCCCGCAAGGTGCGCGACTGGCTGGCGGCGCAGGCATAAGTCGTTTTCCACTGATCCACCGCTGGCGCAATTCTGCCCCTCCCGCGCGACGCGAATCCGCCTATAGTGCCGCCATGCCCATCCGCCAGCTTTCCGAAACGATGATCAACCAGATCGCCGCCGGCGAAGTCATCGAGCGTCCGGCGAGCGTGGTCAAGGAACTGGTCGAGAATGCGCTCGATGCCGGTGCTTCGCGCGTCGAGATCGTCACATCGGGCGGCGGGCTGAACCTGATCCGCGTCACCGATGACGGCTCCGGCATTGCCGAACGGGAGCTGGCGCTGGCGATCGCACGTCACTGCACCTCCAAGCTCACCGAGGATATCAACGACATCCGCTCGCTGGGCTTCCGCGGCGAAGCGCTGCCGTCGATCGGCTCGGTGTCGCGACTTTCGATCCGCTCGCGCACGGCAGCGAGTGACAGCGCCGCCGAGATCGGCATCGAGGGTGGCCGCGTCCTGCCTGTCAGGCCGGCGGCGGCCAATCGCGGCACCACGGTCGAGGTGCGCGACCTGTTCTTCGCAACGCCGGCCCGATTGAAGTTCATGAAGGGCGAGCGCGCCGAAAGCTCGGCCACCAGCGATGTGGTCAAGCGCATCGCCATCGCCTTCCCCGCCGTGCGCTTCACGCTGGCCGGCTCGGACCGCTCGACACTGGAATTGCCGGCGGCGGATGACAGCGCGGAAGGCAGCCTGCGTCGTGTCGCCCAGGTGATGGGCGCCGACTTTCCCGACAATTCGATTGCCCTCGACGCGATGCGCGATGGCGTGCATCTGACCGGCCACGTGTCGATCCCGTCCTTCACCCGCGCCAACGCGCTGCAGCAATATGCCTACGTCAACGGCCGCCCGGTGCGCGACAAGCTGATCGCCGGCGCCATACGCGGCGCCTATGCCGACGTCCTGCCGCGCGACCGCCATGCGGTGACGGTGCTGTTCCTGACGCTCGATCCGGCCATCGTCGACGTCAACGTCCATCCAGCCAAGGCCGATGTGCGCTTCCGCGATCCCGGCCTTGTGCGCGGATTGATCGTCGGGGCCATCCGACAGGCACTGGCCGATGCCGGCGTCCGCGCCGCCACCACGGGTGCCGCCGGCATGATGGCGGCGTTCCGGCCAGGGGCCGCATCCTACGGCCACGGCGGACCGGCAAACGGCCACCGCAGCTACGACGCGGCCTACCGCGCGTCGGGTCCGTCCGGCTTCGATCCTGCCCGATCGCCGCAGCGGCCGCTCGATATGGGTTTCGATGGTGCGGGCTTCGAGCAGCGCGGCTTGCGAGAAAGCGAGCAAGCGGCTTTCGATGCCGGTCCGCTTGCCAGCGCCGATGCACGCGCAGGGCAGGATGAAGCGGCCGAGACGTTGCTCGGCGCGGTGCTGGGCGCGGCGCGCGCCCAGGTGCATGAGAATTACATCGTCGCCCAGACCAGGGATTCGCTCATCATCGTCGACCAGCATGCGGCGCATGAACGGCTGGTCTACGAGGCGCTGAAGAATGCGCTGCATTCGCGCCCGGTGCCCTCGCAGATGCTACTTCTGCCCGAAATCATCGACCTGCCGGAAGAGGATGCCGAGCGGCTTGCGCTGCATTCGGAAACGCTGGCCCGCTTCGGTCTCGGCATCGAGCGCTTTGGCCCCGGCGCTGTCGCGGTGCGCGAGACGCCGTCGATGCTGGGCGAGGCCAATGTCCAGCAATTGGTGCGCGACCTCGCCGACGAGATCGCCGACAACGACACGGTCGACACGCTGAAGGAGCGGCTGGACAAGATAGCCGCGACCATGGCGTGCCACGGCTCTGTGCGCTCCGGCCGCCTGCTCAAGGCCGAGGAGATGAACGCGCTGCTGCGGCAGATGGAGGCGACGCCCGGCTCCGGCACCTGCAACCACGGCCGCCCCACTTATATCGAACTCAAGCTGGCGGATATCGAACGGCTTTTCGGACGGCGATAGCTGCGGACGGATTGCGGGCCTATCGCTTCGCCGCTCGAGGTCGGCAGGTCAAGGAGGCCGGCCGACAATGTGGTCACCCGCGATTTTCGCCCAGCGGCCTGAGTAGCGCGATCGCAGCCGCCGCCAGCAGGAGGATCGCACCGGTGATTTCAGCCCAGCCGACCGCCTCGCCGAAAAGCCAGGCTCCTGCCGCCAAAGCGGTCAGCAAATAGCGTGCAGCCGCCAGCAGGAGCGGAGGCGCGTCATTGAGACCGAGCTTGATCGCGGCCCAGGTCAGCCCCCAGATCAGCGATATCACCGCGAAGAAGAAGAGGTTGCGAACCACCGATCGGCGCTCAGCGCAGTCCCCGACGATCGACAAGTATCCGATGGATTTCGATCCGCTCCGGCAGCTCGATCAGGAACTCGGCATCGCGGTCCAGATGATGGACTTTGGTCGGTTCGCCTTTGGTAAAGGCGGTCATCGCTTGCATGTCGGCCCAATAGGAGATGGTTGTGAACCACGTCTCGGCATCACGGTCCTCGCGCAGCAATTGGACGCCAAGCGCCGTCTTCTCGAGGGGCGGAATACCCTCGGCACGCAGGTATGGCTCATAGGCGTCGGCGATGTCGCGGCGGGTGCGACCGCGCCAGATGCGCGCGATGGTCGGTTTGGTCGGCATGAGGTTCTCCTTCAGTCAGGCGGACAGCAAACCGGGCATAGCGGACGCCGGCTGTGATCAGCCGTGAACACGAGCCAGGAAATCGCGGACCAGCGGCAGCGCGTCGTCGAAATGTGTCTCGAGCAGCCAATGACCCGCCCCTTCGATCAGATGCAGTTCCGCATCGGGCAGATCGCGATGATAGGCCGTTGCCGACGCCGCGGGCATATAGCCATCCTCTGGCCCCCAAACGATCAACGTGGGCGGATGGTGTTCACGCAAATAAGCCTGGTAGCGCGGAAACCAGGTGAGATTGGCTTCCAGCTTCTCCATCAGACCGACGGCGATCTGCCGACGAACCGGCGTGTTCATCAGTGGCCAGTGAAGGCTCCAGAGATCGGGCGGCACGCGCATGGCGACGTCGTCAGCCACTTCCCCGATGAACTCGGCCCGGAACCCGTCCTCACTTACCGCGGCCTCGAGCGGACGGTGCTTGCCGGGCGCCTTGTCGGTCCACCAGGCCTTGATCGTGGCGTATTTGGGTCCAAGCACGTCCTCGTAGATGTCGCCGTTCTGGATGATCAGGGCGCTGATCCGCTCCGGGTGCGAGATCGCATGCCGGAGCCCTATCTGCGAGCCATAATCGTGCAGCCACAAGGCGTAGCGTTCGAGACCGAATTCATCGGCAAGCTTGGAAAGCACGTCGCAATAGGCGTCGAAATCATAGCCGAAGGTGACCGGATCGGGTGTGCCGCTGTATCCGAAGCCAGGCCAGTCGAATGCAATCGTCCGCCAGCGGTCGGCGAGCGCCGGCATCAGTCGGCGGAATTGGAACGAAGAGCAGGGATAGCCGTGCGGCAAGAGCAAGACAGGTGCTTCTAACGGCCCTGCCTCGCGATAAAAAATGGATAGATCATCCAGTTGCATGCGTCGGTGCGTGGTTGCACCCGGCATTCGGACCTCCGTCGAACAAACCTCGGCTAAACGCGTTTGATCGAGGGATCGTTCCGAATGGCGGAAGCGGACGGTCGGCAATATTCATCTCTTCAAATTCACCACGATGACACCGCCCAGCGCCAGCGCGCCGCCGATTATGCCGAGCAGCGTGGGAACTTCGCCCAGCCAGAAGAAGCCGATCAGCGCGGACATCGGCGAGACCAGATAGAGGAAGTTGGAGGCACGTGCCGCCGGCAGACGCGACAGCGCGGTCGCCCAGGCGGCATAGGCGATGAGGCTGGGCACGATGCCGAGAAAGATGACGGCGCCGAGGCCTGCTGTGTCGGCGACCGCCGCCTGCGAAAAGGCCGACGGCAGGAAGGGCGCCAGGCATAGTGCGCCGAGCACCATGTTCGAAGCCGAAATGGTCAATGGATGATGGCGGGCAAACAGCGGCTTCTGGACGATGGTGTTGACGGCCGAGCACAAGGCCGAACCAAGCACCAACAGAGCACCGGTGTTGAACGACAGGCCATGCCCGTCGGCCATGGCGATGATGCCTATACCGGCGAAGGAAATCACCGTACCGATCCAGGCCACGCCTGAGAAGCGCTCGCCCAGCAATGCCATCGCCATGATGGCGGTGAAGATCGGGCTGACATTGATGATGAAGCCGGCGGCACCGGCCGAGACGGTCAGTTCGCCGAAATTGAGCATGACGGTGTAGAGCGCGACGAAGATGGCGCCGCCAAAGACCAGGCGCCACGCTTCGTCGAGCCTTGGCAGCGCCGGGCGCTTGACGGCCAGGAAGATCGCCGCCGGCACAGCGGCGATGGCAAATCGCAACGCACCCAGTTCCAGTGGGCCGAAGGCGGCGAGACCGGCTCGGATAGCGGGAAAGGCGGAGGCCCAACCAACCACCGTCAGCGCCACCGCGATGGCTGCCGTGGTGTCCATTCGCTGTGTCGAATTCAACGTGCCCGTTATCTCGCTCATCTCACCGCCCTCGTATTTCTTCGGTCCTGAAAGGCAGAAAACGCCTTTTCACCCCGGTTGACAAACGACGAAATCGAGGATCACCTGTGACTATGGATCACAGCTCGGACACAATGGTGCCGCTCGAAACGCTGCGCGCCTTCGATGCGGCGGCGCGGACAGGCAGCTTTTCAGCGGCCGCCGAAAAGCTCAATATCACCCATGGCGCCGTCAGCCGGCAGATCGCCAAGCTCGAGGACTGGCTGGGATTGAAAGTCTTCGACCGTGGTGCGCGCGGCGTCTCGCTGACGATCGAAGGCAACAGGCTGCATCTGCGCACGGCGGAAGCCTTTGCGCTGATATCGACCCATTCCGACCGCTGGGTCGAGCCCCGTGGCACGGCGGTGGTGCGGCTGACCTCGATCCCCTCGGTCAGCGGACTGTGGCTGATGCCGCGCATGGCAGCGCTGGAAAACAATCCCTCGAAGCTGCGCATCGTGCTCGATGTCGACATCCGCCAGGCCGACCTTGCCGATGAAGGCATCGACCTCTCGATCCGTTGTGGACGCGGCGGCATTCCGGGCCGCATCTCGGTGCAGCTTTTCGAGGAACATGTCTTCCCTGTCGCGTCACCCGAGCTTGCCCGCGAGATCGGCCGCGGCGACCCTGCCCGGCTGCTCAAATATCCGCTGATCAACGATTCCGACGCGTCGGCCTGGCGCGCCTGGTTTGCCGCGCAAGGCATGGATTACCGCCCGCGCCCGCAGGACCGCCGCTTCGAAGACTACAATCTGGTGCTCGACGCCGCCGCCTATGGGCTCGGCATCGCGCTGGCCCGCCCGCCGCTGACCGGACATCAATTACAATCGGGCCGCATCACTCCCGTCGATGAGCGCACAGCCCTCAACCCGGTATCCTACTGGCTCGACCGGCCGATGGGGCGGCCGCGTGCCGCCGCCGCCGACCTCGCCCGCCGCATCGCAGCAGAGGCCGGGCTGGCCCAGGAAAAGATCGAGGCGTTTATCGAAGTCGAGCGA
>NZ_RZQA01000383.1:0-5882 GCF_004022915.1 Mesorhizobium sp. M7A.F.Ca.US.006.04.2.1 | reverse complement strand
GGAAAAGAGATTTAGGCCTGGGGAAAAACGGAGGTTCCTGATTGACGGACTGGGTTGCAATTCTGAAGGAGCAGACCGCCATTGGCGACCAGATGGGCCGCGAGGTGCCGCAGATGCTGGCCAATCCCGACATCAGCGAAGCGCAGGTGAAGACACTCTTTTCCGCGCTGGAGAAACAAGCCGAGTTCGTCGAGAAACTGCGCATGGCGCTGGAAAAATTCGGCCATGATTTCTCGATCATCAAGGCCGCGGAACGGCTGGAGGAGCTCTATGCCGACCTCGCCGCATCGGTGGCGGAAAAACTGAAAGCGATGCGCAAGTAGGGCAACTCTGGGAAAGCCGTGCAGCGCTCTGCCTTGAAAATGTGTGAAGACAGCTACTTTTCGATCACCCGCGCAAAGCGCCTATCCGGTACGAGCCATATCATCGCGACCAGCACATAGAGCGCGACGCCGATCCACTGGCTGACGAAGGTCAGCACGACGGCCACGATATAGACAGCCAGCGAGAGCTTCCCCTTGCGGTCATTACCCAGCGCCTTGGCAAAGGCGGTATCATTGCCGTGCAGGCGATGCAGCGCGGCGGCGAGTATGGTGTAGGCGATGGCGCATAGCGCGAGGTCGGTGCCATAGACTGCTACCGGCACCGGCGCAAAGTGGTTCTCGCCCATGAAGGCTGTGGTCACCGGCATCAGCGACAGCCAGAACAGCAGATTGAGGTTCGCCCACAGCACGCGCCCGTCGACCCGCTGAACGGTGTGGAACATGTTGTGCAGATTGTTCCAGTAGATGCCGACATTGATGAAGGACAGCACGTAGCAGAAGAAGATCGGCCACAACGGCACCAAGGCGGAGAAATCCTCGCCATGCGGCACTTTCAACTCAAGCACCATGATGGTGATGATGATAGCCACGACGCCATCGGTGAATGCCTCGACCCTGCCTTTGCCCATGGATCCCACCTTTGCCCGTGATGAATTGTCGAAAGAGAGTAAACGCTAGCGGATGTTGAGGAGCCAATAAATGGCAACCGTGAAATTCCTCAACCATGTCCAAGGAAAATCCGGCATCAGTCCCGTTGGCCAGGACGGTTACGGCCGCCCACCTGTTGACTTTTCTTGGCTTGGCCGCTCCTCTTGCAGGGCAATCTTGGCCGGAGCAGGTGAACGGCCGGGATTCGAATGGAGGGGACTGATGAGATTTCGTTTTCTGCTTGTGGCCGCGACCATCATGGCCGCGGTGTTCGGGACGTCCGCCGCGGCCTTCGCCTACAGCGCTCACACCTCGACCAACCTCAACGTCCGCAGCGGGCCGGGAGCGGGATACGCCAAAGTGGGAACGCTGCCCGCCGGCTTCAGAGTCAATGTCACCGGCTGCCAGCCGGGCTGGTGTAGAATCCATGGCGGTGGCGTGAGCGGCTGGGCCAGCGCCGGTTATCTCGAACGCTCACAGATCGTTCGCCCGCCAATCATCATCGTGCGTCCGCCGCATCGGCCGCCACACTGGCACAAGCCGCACCGTCCTCCGCACCATCGGCCGCCGCACAGGCCGCGTCCCGGCAAGTGCAAGATCGCGCCCGGCTTTCCTTGCAGGTAAGGCCGACCGGTTGAACGATAGATGAGCCGCTGGCCCCGATCCGAGCCTGTTCAGCCGGCGGATATCCCGCTCAGGCAATGTCCACCGTGCTGTCAGGAGCCTGCCTGTCGGCGGGAACGTCGTGGATGAAACCGCGTTAGACCCCTCGATCCCCGAAATTGGTGACGAGGTTGGCCATGGCCATTCGCGATTTTGCACATACGCACGAAGGGGCAGGTGGCGATGCTCTCGCAATCCCCACCGTCGCCGCGATGATTGCGGTGCTGTTTGCCGGCAGCACGGTGCTGACGCCGCTCTACATCGTCTACAAGCAGCAATTCGGCTTTTCACAAATCACCCTGACGCTGATCTACGCCGTGTATGTCGTCGGCAATCTGGCGGCACTTCTGATGTTGGGCAGCGTCTCCGATATTGTCGGACGCCGGCCCGCGAGCCTGGCGGCCATGCTCGTCGCCATCGTCAGTGCGCTTGTCTTCCTGTTTGCCGTAAACGTCGTCTCGCTCGACGTCGCCCGCATCCTGAGCGGGCTTGGCATCGGCGTCGGCGCGGGGACCGGAACCGCGTGGATTGCCGAGCTTCTTCCCGGCGCGGACAAGTCGCGCGCCAGTGTGATTGCCACCAGCACCAACTTCCTCGGCCTCGGCCTCGGCGCACTGATTTCGGGATTTCTGGCTGAATACGAGCCATGGCCGTTGCGGCTGATCTTCATCGTCTATCTGGCAGCACTTGTGGTGGTGACGATCCTGGTCTGGCGCACTCGCGAAACGGTGTCGAAGCCGGGCGGCCTCGGGCGGATCTCCTTGCGGCCGCGACTTTCCGTCCCGGAGGAAATCCGTGCGCGCTTCGTCGCGCCGGCGGTGACCGGCTTCGGCGCGATGGCGCTGGTCGGGTTCTACGCCGCGTTGGCGCCGAGCATCCTGGCGCAGCAGCTGCATGAGACCAACCATGCCGTCGCCGGCGCGCTGTTCTTCGAGCTGGCGATCGTCACCGCGATCAGCATTGTCGTTCTGATGCACATGAAGAGCAACAAGGCGATGCTGGCTGCGCTGGCATTGATGATCCCAAGCGTCTCGTTGGTGATGGCGGCGCAGATATTGGCCTCGATGGCACTGATGGTTGCTGCGACGGCCTGTTGCGGCGTTGCGGCGGCGCTTGGTTACCGTGGCGGCCTGCAAGTGGTGAACGAGATCGCGCCCAAGGATCGTCGCGCCGAAGTGGTGTCCAGCTTCTTCATCTGCTGCTTTGTCGGCAACGCCTTGCCCGTCATCGGCATCGGCATCGTTTCGACCTATGCCAGTCCCGTCGCTGCCAGCCTGGCGTTCGCCGGCATGATCGTGGTGTTTGCGTTGGTGGCGCTGGCTTTTGGGCTGAAACAACAACGGCGTTGAGGGCCTGGAGCGGTCCAGCGGAACCGGGTTGGCTTCAGCCGTTCGGTGTTTCAGGCGAAAGATGCGCGCGTCCGCGCGGCACGCCAAGACCGGTGTCCGGCGGCTCGCCGGCGGCCGGCCTGTCCTCGATCATGTGCGTGGTGCGCCAGCGGCCGAAACGATAGTAGGCCGCCGCCAGTACAAGCGAGCTGATCGAACCCGCCGGGAAGCTCCACCACAACGCTTCCTCGCCGATCACGCCACGCATGAAATAGGCAAAGCCGGTGCGCACGACCAGCACCGAAATGACCAGGATGATCAGCGGCGGCATCACGGCACCCGTGGCTCGTACGGTGGCAAACAGCACGATGGTGATGCCGAACAGGATGAACGACCACGAGGCGACATTGTTGATGTGGACGGCGATGTCGATCGCCGCGCTGTCGCGGCTCAGGAACAGGCTCAGCACCGAACGGTCGAAAACCGACAGCACGGCAACCAGTGCGCCGGTCAGGACGAGGTTGAAGCCGACGCCTGAGGCGGCGATGCGGCCGATCCGGTCCCAGCGCCCGGCGCCGACATTCTGTGCCGCCATCGAGGACACCGCGGCGCCGATGGCGAGCGCCGGCATCTGGATGTAGGTCCACAGCTGGGCGGCGATGCCGTAGGCGGCGGCGACCTGTGAGCCGTAGGAATTGACTATGCCCATCACCGTCAGTGCCGCCGCCGAAATGACGATCATCTGCAGGCCCATTGGCACGCCCTTGAAGACGACGATGCGCAGCAAGGTGGGATCGGGCCGCAACAGAGCGAGATTGGCGCCGGCCAGCCGCAGCGGATGCTTGCGCACATAGAGAACGATCAGGATGGCGATCACGCTTACCGTCTGGCCGATCAGCGTGGACGTGGCGGAGCCCGCGATGCCGAGTTCGGGAAACGGTCCGATGCCGGCGATGAGCAATGGGTTGAGCACGATGTCGAGGACGACGGCCAGCGCCATGAAGAAGAAGGGCGTGCGTGAATCGCCGGCACCGCGCAGCACGGTCATGACGAAGGACAGAAGGTTCATCATCGGCACGGCGACGAAGATGATGCGCAGATAGGAGCGCGCCAGCGGCAAGGCGTCGGCCGGTGTGCCGAGCGTGTTGAGAATGGCGTCAACCCAGATCCAGCCGCAGACCGCGAAGACAACCGAGACGAGGAAGAAGAATGTCGCGCTGGTGCCGACAATGCGGCGCGCCTCGGGCAGGTCGCGGGCACCGACCGACTGGGCCACCAGAATGGTGGCCGCCATGCCGATGCCGAACACAGTGCCGAGGATCAGGAACAGGACGAGGTTGGCGTTAGAGGTGGCGGTCAGCGCCGATTCGCCGAGAAAACGGCCGACCCAGACGGCGTTGATCGAGCCGTTGAGCGACTGCAGCACGTTGGAGCCGAGCACCGGCAGGGCGAACAGCAGAAGCGTGCGCGGGATCGGGCCGCTGGTCAGGTCGCCGGTGCGCCGGCGCGCGGGCATTTTTTCGTCCATGGCGGGCAACTCGGCGGATGGTGATTTGGATCCAGTCCACGATGATATCGCAGGCGGGACCGAGATGCACCCTTGCGAACGCGCGGCTGAAAGGCCGCTGCCCCGTTCATGCCTGCCGCGAGCCCAGCGGACGCGCCAAGCGCGCCCGCCCGTGCAGTGGCCGTTACTTCCCGGCGAGACCCGGCAGCGTGACCTGATAGACCAGGAACATGGTGTCGACATCGGCGCCGTCTTCCGCCTTGTAGGGTGCGCCGACCTGAAAACCGTCCTGGGCGAGGAAGTCGTTGTCGTTGGCGACGAACAGGAAGTAGTCGTCGGGCAGCTTCGGATCGAGAACGCTGACCACCGACATCGCCTCCCACTTCTCCGACAGGTTGTTCTTGTCGTTCGGCGCGCCATTGTGCAGGCCGAAGCGGCCGAGTTCGCCCTTGTCGTTGATGTCGATGAACGGCGTCAGCTTGGCCGGCATCACCGACGGGTCGAGCACGCCCTTGGGCGCCAGCGGCTTGTCGGCGGCATCGAAGGCGCCGCCGGCGATGTCGGTCGCGGCCGAGACGTCGACGACGAAGATCTGGCGCACCAGCGAGGTGTCGCCCTTCAGCCCCTGGCCGTTACCGCTGTCGCGCGCCAGCATCAGGAAGGTCTTGTCGGAGAGCGCCACGATCTCGCTCTGCGCGGCGATCTTGGTCTTGCCCTTGGCATCCTTGAACACCGGCAACGGCACGACATACTCATGCGCCAGTTTGAGGTGGGCGAGGTCGGACGCGTCATAGACCAGCGCACGCGTGTTCTGGCGCGTCGCGGGCGAATCGCCGCCATCCTGCCGGGGCGCCGATTGCAGCACCGCGATCAGGAACTTGCCGTCCGGCGTCATCGCCATTCCCTCCAGGCCCTGGTTGTTCTGGCGGCCGGTCTCGGGGTCCTTCGGATCGGGCTCGGCGGCACCGGGTCCCGGATTGTCCGAGGCGAAGTTCGGCGTGCCGTGGCGCATCGGCACGAAGGCGGCCGGTGGCTGGGTTGCCGACAGCAGATGCCCGTCGGCGGAAAACCGATAGATGTTCGGGCCGTATTCGTCGGAGATGAACATCGAACCATCGGGCAGCCGCACGATCGCCTCGTTGTCGAGCGCCAGCTTGCCATTGTCGGCTTGCGGCAGGATCGGCATGTCGCCGCTTGCCGCGCGCACGCCGTTGAGTGGGTCGAGGCCTGTGGCATCAGCCCCCTTGTCGTCGGTGAGAAGCATGGTGTCGGCGAGCGTTGCCTTGACGCCCGTCTGCTCCTGGCCGGCAGCAGGTGCAGCGCCCGGTGCGACCGGAGCAAATTCGATGGCGATCGTGTTGAGGCGCGGCCGGTAGTCGGTGGTGCCGACGACATTGTAGCCACGGTCCGGCA
>NZ_RZQA01000382.1:0-5883 GCF_004022915.1 Mesorhizobium sp. M7A.F.Ca.US.006.04.2.1 | reverse complement strand
CTACAAGGCGATCCTCAATATGTGCGTCGAGCCCGGCAAGATGTGCATGAGCGAGATGTCGCAGATCGATGCCAAGGGCGGTCTGGGGATGGCCGGCATCCGCAACACCCTTCCGCTGCTGTACGACAAGTTCGCCCGGCGCGGCACGATATTCGGCCCTGCCCCATCCTATGTCGCCAGCATATGCACGACCGAAGAAGCACTGGCCGCTTCGAAGGCTGATCAATCCGCCACGCCGATGACCTCGACGCCGATAGTCGGCGCTGGTCTGCAACGGCCACTGCCCCTGTCGATCCGACTGCCGTCACCTTCCGCAACCGGCACGCTTCGGTCGCCCTTCAACTCCTGAGGCGCCACGCAAGACATGTTCGACAATCCTGCTCTTCTCAAGGCGATCTTCGGCCGGCTTACGCTCGAGTCGCTGCCGCTGCACGAGCCCATCGTGGTCGCGACCTTCATAGTCGTCGCGCTGGGCGGCATCGCCCTCGTCGGCGCGCTGACCTATTTCAAGCTCTGGGGCTATCTGTGGCGCGAATGGTTCACCAGCGTCGACCACAAGCGCATCGGTGTGATGTACATGGTGCTCGGCATCGTCATGCTGCTGCGCGGCTTCAGCGACGCCATCATGATGCGGCTCCAGCAGGCGATGGCCTTCGGCGGTTCGGAAGGCTATCTCAATTCGCATCATTATGACCAGATCTTCACCGCGCACGGCGTCATCATGATCTTCTTCGTGGCGATGCCGCTGGTGACGGGCCTGATGAATTTCGTCGTCCCGCTGCAGATCGGCGCGCGCGACGTGTCGTTTCCGTTCCTCAACAATTTCAGCTTCTGGATGACGGTCGGCGGCGCGGTCATCGTCATGATGTCGCTGTTCGTCGGCGAATTCGCGCGCACCGGCTGGCTCGCCTACCCGCCGCTGTCGGGTATCGGCTACAGTCCCGATGTCGGTGTCGATTATTATATCTGGGCGCTGCAAGTGGCGGGCGTCGGCACGCTGTTGTCGGGCGTGAACCTGGTCTGCACCATCGTCAAGATGCGCGCGCCTGGCATGACCATGATGAGAATGCCGATCTTCACCTGGACCGCGCTCTGCACAAATGTGCTCATCGTCGCCGCCTTCCCGGTGCTGACGGCGGTGCTGGCCCTGCTGGCTCTCGACCGCTATGTCGGCACCAACTTCTTCACGAACGACTTCGGCGGCAATCCGATGATGTACGTGAACCTGATCTGGATCTGGGGCCACCCCGAGGTCTACATCCTGATCCTGCCGGCCTTCGGCATATTTTCCGAAGTGACCTCGGCCTTCTGCGGCAAGCGGCTCTTTGGCTACACCTCGATGGTCTACGCAACCATCGTCATCACCATCCTGTCCTATCTCGTCTGGCTGCATCACTTTTTCACCATGGGGTCGGGAGCGAGCGTCAACTCGTTCTTCGGCATCACCACGATGATCATTTCGATCCCGACAGGCGCCAAGATATTCAACTGGCTGTTCACCATGTACCGCGGCCGCATCCGCTTCGAACTGCCGATGATGTGGACAGTCGCCTTCATGCTGACCTTCACCGTCGGCGGCATGACCGGCGTGCTGCTCGCGGTTCCGCCGGCCGACTTCGTGCTCCACAACAGCCTGTTCCTGGTCGCGCATTTCCACAACGTCATCATCGGCGGCGTGCTGTTCGGCCTGTTTGCCGGTATCAGCTACTGGTTCCCCAAGGCATTCGGCTTCCGGCTCGATCCGTTCTGGGGAAAGATGTCCTTCTGGTTCTGGGTGGTCGGCTTCTGGTTCGCCTTCATGCCGCTGTACATCCTCGGCCTGATGGGCGTAACGCGCCGGCTACGCACCTTCGAGGATCCCTCGCTGCAGATCTGGTTCATCATCGCCGCTTTTGGCGCCTTCCTGATCCTGCTTGGTATCCTGTCCTTCCTCATCCAGATCTTCGTCAGCGTGCGCCGGCGCGAGCAGCTTCGCGACGACACCGGTGATCCGTGGGACGGGCGTACACTCGAATGGGCAACCTCGTCGCCGCCCCCGGCCTACAATTTCGCCTTTACGCCGGTCGTCCACGATCTCGACACCTGGGCGGACATGAAGAATCGCGGTTACCAGCGTCCGTTGACGGGCTTCCACGACATCCACATGCCGCGCAACACCGGAGCCGGCGTCATTCTGGCTGGGTTGAGCGTGGTGCTTGCCGTGGCGCTCATCTGGTACATCTGGTGGCTGGCGATCGTGAGCTTCGTTGCTCTGATCGGCTACGCCATCGCGCATACCTTCAATTACGACCGGGACTTCCACATTCCGTCCAGCGACGTCACCCGCGTCGAGGACGAGCGGACACGCCTGCTCGCAGCCACCAGCCAGGCGGGATGAGCACCATGGCACACGCCGACACGGTGATCGACGACACGATCTTCCACCTGGAAGACGACCACGGCCATGCCGAGAGCGGCAGCAGCACCATGCTCGGCTTCTGGATCTACCTGATGAGCGACTGCCTCATCTTTGCGATGCTGTTTGCAGTCTACGGCGTGCTCGGTGGCAACTACGCCGCCGGGCCTGCGCCGAAGGACCTGTTCGATCTTCCGCTGGTCGCGCTCAACACCACCATGCTGCTCCTGTCCTCCATCACCTACGGCTTCGCGATGCTGGAGATGGCGAAAGGGCGAGTGAGGCCGATGCAGGTGTGGCTGGTGATCACCGGCCTGTTCGGCCTCGCCTTTCTCGGCATCGAACTCTACGAATTCGCCCATTTCATCCACGAGGGGGCGACGCCGCAGCGCAGCGGCTTTCTTTCGTCGTTCTTCACGCTGGTCGGAACGCACGGCCTGCACGTCACCTTCGGCCTGGTCTGGCTGGTGGTGCTGATGGTGCAGGTCTCCAGGCATGGGCTGATCGCCGCGAACCAGCGGCGCCTGATGTGCCTGAGCATGTTCTGGCACTTCCTCGACGTCATCTGGATCGGCGTCTTCACCTTCGTTTATCTGATGGGAATGTTGCGATGAGCGCCGGGCACCAAACAGACACCAGCAACCACAGCCACGCGCATCACGGCGTCAATCACGGCTCGCTGGCCGGCTATCTGACAGGCTTCGGCCTGTCCGTCGTGCTGACCGCCGTTCCCTTCTGGCTGGTCATGACCAACGCGCTCGGCAATCAGATGGCGTCGGCGATTGCCATCATGGCCTTCGCCGTCGTGCAAATCATCGTCCACATGGTGTTCTTCCTGCATATGAACACCAGGTCGGAGAGCGGCTGGACCATGATGGCGCTGATCTTCACCCTCATCCTGGTGATGATCGCGCTGACGGGCTCGCTCTGGGTCATGTACCATCTGAACGTCAACATGATGCCCGGCCATGACATGAGTCAGATACCCTGAGAGAGGGACCTGGCTTTGGACGAACAGGCGCGGACGACACCGCATCCGACTACAGGCGACGGCCAAAGGGTTAGGCGTTCGAGATGGACGCTATTGATGCTTTGCCTTTGCGGAGCCATCGGCATCGCAGGGTTCTCGGCGCTCGGTATCTGGCAGCTGGAGCGCCGCGTCTGGAAGCTCGACCTGATCGAGCGTGTCGATCAGCGTCTCAAGGCAGTACCGGTGTCCGCCCCGGCGCCTTCGGCCTGGCCAGCGATCAACGCCAGGGATGACGAGTATCGCCGCCTCGTCGTCACGGGCCGGTTTCTCGGTGATCGCGAGACCCTGGTCCAGGCGGTCACCGATCTCGGCGGTGGCTTCTGGGTAATGGCGCCGTTCCGAGCGGATGATGGCTTCACGATTCTGGTGAACAGGGGCTTCGTGCCGACGGACAAGCGCGATCCGGCAACCCGCCTCGCAGGCAAGCCCTCGGACGATCATACCGGAATTCACGGCCTGTTGCGCATCAGCGAACCGAAAGGCGGCTTCCTGCGCACCAACGATCCGGCTGCCAACCGCTGGTATTCGCGCGATGTACAGGCGATCGCCGCCAAGCAAGGCGTCGGGCAGGTCGCTCCTTATTTCATCGATGCCGATGCCACGCCCAATCCGGGAGGGTGGCCGGTCGGCGGCCTGACGGTCGTTTCGTTCCACAACAACCATCTGGTCTATGCCCTGACATGGTTCGGGCTGGCCTTGATGGTGCTGGGCGCGGTCGCCTGTCTGTTGCGGCAGGCTGTGAAAGACAGGCCCGGGGGGGGCTGACCGCTGGCCGAGGCAAGGCCGAAATTACGCACGGAAGCGCTCATGCCGGCGCAGAGGATGCGTGATCGCTCTGCTCGTGCCGGCTGGTCATTTCCGACGCGCATCAATAGGTTTCCCGTCAAACCCTCATCCATGAGCGCGCAGGGCAGGCTTCCCAGCCGTCTCGGGCTGGAGCACCTAGCTAAAACCGCTGGCGAAACGCGACCGATTTGCGTATCACTCCGCCGCCATTGGAGCCCTATCGATGTTTGAGACCCTGCAGCCCGCCCCCGCCGACAAGATCCTGGCTCTGATCGGCCTTTATCGCGCCGACCCGCGCCCCGACAAAGTCGACCTCGGCGTCGGCGTCTACAAGGACCGCGACGGCAAGACGCCGGTTATGCGCGCCGTGCGCGAGGCGGAAAAGCGCCTGCTGCAGGCCCAGGACACCAAGACCTATCTCGGCCTTGCCGGCGATACCGGCTTCAACACGGTGATGGCCAAGCTCGCCTTCGGTCCGGGCGCCGACATGACGCGCATCCGCGCCGCACAGGCGCCTGGCGGCTCCGGCGCGCTGCGGCTGGTGGCGGAATTGCTGAAGCGGACGCGTTCGGACGCAACCATCTGGCTGTCGGACCCGACCTGGCCGAACCACATGCCGGTGATGCGCGCCGCCGGCCTGCAGATCCGTGAATACCCGTATTTCGACGCCGCGTCGGGTGCTGTTCGCTTCGACGACATGCTGGCGGCCCTGCGGACCGCAAAGAGCGGCGACGTCGTGCTGCTGCATGGCTGCTGCCACAACCCAACCGGCGCCAATCTGGATGCGGCACAGTGGGCAGCCGTTACCGATCTGGTCGTCGAGCGCGCG
Source organism: Mesorhizobium sp. M7A.F.Ca.US.006.04.2.1 (assembly GCF_004022915.1). NCBI lineage: Bacteria > Pseudomonadati > Pseudomonadota > Alphaproteobacteria > Hyphomicrobiales > Phyllobacteriaceae > Mesorhizobium > Mesorhizobium sp. M7A.F.Ca.US.006.04.2.1. The sequence continues at coordinate 843 of NZ_RZQA01000382.1, read as the reverse complement.
CTGCTGCCGTTCGTCGACATCGCTTATCAGGGCTTTGGCGATGGCCTTGAGGCCGACGCCCTCGGCTTGCGCCTGCTGGCGGCGAAAGTTCCGGAAATGGTCGTCGCCTCGAGCTGCTCGAAGAATTTCGCCGTCTACCGCGACCGCGTCGGCGCAGCAATGATCCTGGCCAAGGACGGCGCACAGGCAGATGTGGCGATGAGCCAGATGCTGTCGGCGGCGCGCGCCATGTATTCGATGCCGCCGGACCACGGGGCAGCAGCCGTACGCATCGTGCTGGAGGACGCCGCCTTGCGTGCGGACTGGGAGACTGAACTCGAAGAAATGCGGCTGCGTATGCTCAGGCTTCGCGTCCAGTTCGCCGAAGCCCTGCGCCGGCAATCCAATTCCGACCGCTTCGATTTCGTCGCCAGCCATCGCGGCATGTTCTCCCGCCTTGGCCTCACCGAAGCGCAAGTCGAACGGCTGCGCGCCGAGCACGGCGTCTACATGGTCGGCGACAGCCGCATCAATGTCGCCGGCCTGCCCGAGGACGGCATGGACGACCTCGCCAAAGCGATCGTCTCGGTGCTCGACTAGAGCAATTCCAGGCAAAGTGTGAAACGGTTTTCCGTCTCTTGAGCAGATCACCAAGTGGGATCCCGACCCTCAAGATCATCCTCCGGGACGACCTCCGGCTGGCGACGGAGACTCGTGTAAGGGTCCACGAATGCCATCTTGAGTGCATCTCCCACAAAGCCGGACATGGCGGCAAGCGATGCGCCGATTTGGAGCCACGCAAAGCTGGGCTTCGACAGGTTAAGGCGGCGGGTGGTGATGGGGGTGGGCATGTCAGTCATGGTG
>NZ_RZQA01000381.1:0-5883 GCF_004022915.1 Mesorhizobium sp. M7A.F.Ca.US.006.04.2.1 | reverse complement strand
GTCGTCTATGGCTGCGGCCGCGAGGCCTTGCAGTTCAAGGGTTTTGCCATGCGGCTCTACCATTTGGGCCTGCCGGTTTCCGTGGTCGGCGACATGAACACGCCGCCGCTGGGGCAGGGCGATGTCTTCCTGGTCAGTTCCGGGCCGGGAGAAACCTCGACCGTGCTGACCCTGATGCAGGTCGCGCGCCAAGCAGGTGCAACCAATCTCCTGCTGACCGCCCAGGCCGAAGGCAGCGCGGCAAGGCTTGCCGACTTCACGCTGCTCATTCCCGCGCAGACCATGGCCAACGATCAGGGGGCGCAAAAAACATCGGTCCTGCCGATGGGCTCGGTGTTCGAAGGCGCGCTGTTCCTGCTGTTTGAGGTGATGGTGCTGAAGCTTAGGGAATTGACCGGCGCGTCGCCCGAAGCCATGCGCGCCCGCCACACCAACATGGAATAGATCATGCGCTATGAACTGATGCTGCCACACCAGATCCGCAGGGCGATCGCCGAGAATTGGCCGGTCGCTCTGCCGCTCGGCGTGCTGGAATACCATGGCGAGCACATGGCCGTCGGCATGGACACGCTGGCCGTCATCAAGACGCTGGAGCTGTTCGAAAAGGAGAAGGACGTCGTCATCCTGCCGCCCTTCTACTACGGTGCGGCAAGCTATGCGGTGGCGCCGCCGGAAGGCAGCGGCTCGGTGCAGGTCGGCGGCAATGCGCTGGCGCCGTTCGGCGAGGAACTGTTCTACAGCCTGCTGCGCATCGGCTTCCGCAACATCCACGCCATTATCCACCACCAGACCGAGAACTTTGTCGCCGGCATGCCGACCGATCTGGCGTTCAAGGCCGCCGGCCGACAGGCGATCTTCCGCTTCCTCGAAAAGGAGCGCGGCGAGGGCTGGTGGGGGTCGCAGGCGATGGCGGACTATTATTCAGGACACGCGGCGGGTGAAAATTTCTTCAACTGGGTGCAGGTGCATCCGCTGATGTCGGCTGACATGAACGGCAAGTACCCGTTCGACCATGCCGGCATTGGCGAGACCTCGCTGATGCTGGCGCTATGCCCGGAGGCTGTCGATGCCAATCACTTCGCCGACAATACCGGCTGGTACACGGCGAGCGCCAAGGATGCTTCGGCAGAGCTCGGGCAGAAGGGCGTCGCCATGATCATGGACCACCTGCGGGCAATATTGGGACGCTAGCGCGGGGCTTCCCTTCTCCCACAAGGGGGAGAAGGTAAGAGGGCGCCATGCTACTTCACCGCGCCCGCGGTCATGCCCATGATCAGATAGCGCTCCAACGCGATGCCAATGACGGCGAGCGGCGCGATGGCCGCCGTCGCTAGTGCCGCCATCGACCACCAGTTGATGCCTTGCGAGCCGGTCTGGCTCGCCACCATGACCGGAATTGTCTTGGCGTCGGTCGAGGTCAAAAGGGCGGCGAAGAAATACTCGTTCCAGCACAGCACCATCGCCAGGATGAAGGCGGCGACCATGCCCGGCAGCGCGATCGGCATGACGATGCGGAAGAACGCGCCCCAGATCGACAGCCCGTCGACCAAGGCTGCTTCCTCGAGCTCGACCGGGATCGAGTTGAACTGGTCGCGCATGATCCAGATGACGATCGGCAGCACCATCAGCGTGTAGAGCAGGATCAGCCCGATGCGCGTGTCGAGCAGGCCGACCTCGCGGTAGAGCACCAGGAAGGGCAGCGCCAGCACCACCGGCGGCAGGATCAGCTGCGACAGGAAGAAAAACGAGATGTCCTCGTTCTTGAACCAGGCGAAATGGTAGCGATAGCGGGTGAGCCCGTAGGCGGCGAGGCTGCCGATGATGATGGCGAGGCTCGACGCGCCGACCGAGGTGATCACCGAATTCATAAAGCGCTTGAGGAACTCCTCGCGCACGGTCGAGGTCTGGAAGATCGAGTCCGGCGACAGGCCGAGCGAACGCCAGCCCTTCCAGTCCGGCTGGAAGTCGACGAAGGGGATGAGATGGCCTTGCGTGACGTCGACTGCGGTCTTGAACGAGGTCGTGATCGTCCAATAGATCGGGAACAGGCAGATGAACGCCCAGAAGGCCAGCGCGCCATAGATGAAGACGCGGCTGGCGAGGAAGCTCGCCGGCGAGCGGATCTCCGAGGCGACATATTCGGTGGTCTGAACGCTCATCGGGCTCAATTCACCCCCATCTTGCTTTAATTGACATTGCGGACAAAACGGTTGGCAAATTTCAACAACCACGTGACGAACACGACGATGATCACCAGATAGGCCATCGCCAGCATGGTTCCGTAGCCGACATTCGAGCGGTCGCGGTATTCGCGGTAGATGAAGCTCGACACGGAATCGGTGGCGCCGCCGGGGCCGCCGGACGTCACGGTGATGATGATGTCGGCAAGCTTCAGCTTGAAGATGATGCGCAGGACCACCGCCGTCACCGACACCGGCAGCATCAGCGGGAAGGTGACCTGCCAGAAGGTCTGCCACGCATTGGCGCCGTCGACGCGTGCGGCTTCGAGCACCTCGCGCGACATCGCCTGCAGCCCGGCCAGCAGCATGATCATCATGAACGGAATGAAGGTCCAGGCATCCAGTATCATGATCGATATGCGCGCGATGATCGGATCGGAGAAGAAGGCGGGATTTTCCCAACCGAGATGGCGCGCCAGCGTTGCGGCCGGTCCGAACCTGTATTCCATCAGCGATTTGCCGATCATCCACGACACCGCGACCGGCGACAGCATCAGCGGCATCAGGAAGACGACGCGGAAGAATTTTCGCGCCCGGATCTGGGCATTGAGGAGCAGCGCCAAGCCGAAGGCAATGACATATTCGACCGCCACCGCCAGCACGTAGAGCACCATGTTGAACAGCGCGTTGCGGTAGTAGGGATCGCCCAGCATCTGCCAGAAATTGTCGAGCCCGTTGAACCGGCGGCCGCTGAAGGAACTGAGGTTCCAGTCGGTGAGCGCGATGTAGAAACCGAACAGCGTCGGGAAGATCACCATGGCGATGGTGAACAGCAGCGCCGGCAGCAGGAACAGGGCACGCTGGCCGTCTTCGCCGCGCGTCAGCACCTGGCCGACACCGATCGCCACGCCCCACAGAACATAGGCATAGACGACGGGGCGCCAGGTCTCGAAGCCGATCGTATCGGGGCTACCCTTGTAGAGGATCTCCAGCACGATCGTCGCCAGCAGGCCAAGCGTCGCAGCGGCCATCAGCGCCCAGCCAAGGCGTTTACGGCCTGGAGAGATCAGATCGGAAGTGCCGGCATCTGCCGGCCACGGGTTCGCGGTCGATGTCTGGTCAGCCACAAATCTCGCCCGTTTGAAGGCTCTCGAGGAGCCGGAGCCTGTCTAAAGTGGTCCGGCGTTGCCGCCGGACCACGGTTCATAGGCCAGCCTACATGCCGAGCGAAGCTTTGTAGAGCTTGATCTGGTTGTCGCGGCCGATCTGGTCGGTCAGCTTCTCCCATGCCGCCGCGATGGCGTCGGCGCCTTCCTGCGCCTTCATCTTGCCCGCGAAAGTGTTGGCCAGGATGTCCTCGGCGGCGCTGTAGTACTGGAAGATGCCGGGGATGCGTGGCTCGATCGCCGCGTTCGGATGGTTGTAGCTGTCGGATTCCGATTTGAGGTAGGAGGTGATGAAGGCCTCGTCGTAGCCGGCCGCCACCCATTCGGGAATGTCGAAATGCGAGTTGCGGTAAGGCTGGAAGCCCGACGGATACATCGCCGTCCAGATCGACAGGTCCTTGCCGCCGAGATGGGCTGCAGCGGACCATGCCGCCTTCTTCTTCTTTTCGTCGGCATCGACGCGGGCCATGACATAGACGCCCCAACCGAGATAGGCGCAGTTGGGCGCATAGTTCGGGCCGCTGGCGAGCTTGTCCCAGGCGCCGGTCTTCGCATTGTAGACATCGTCCGAGCCCGGCAGGATCGAGAAGCCGGTGACGTCGCCGACGACGGAAGAGTCGTTGGTCTTGACGTTGGAGCCGACGTCGCCCCACCAGGTGACCATCGAGCCGGTGCCGGCCAGGAACTGCTGGAAGGCGGTCGTGTTCGGATCGGCGTTGATCTGGTCGGCGGGTTCGGAGGGCAGCGCGTCGATGACGTCCTGGATTGCGCGCACCCAGGCCGGATTGTTGACGCGCGGCTTCATCGTGTCGGCGTCGAACAGCCAGGCCTTGTCGTCGGGGTGCTTGGCATAGGCGGTGGCGCGGCTGCCAAGGAAATAGAAGCCGAAGCCGCCCCAGGGCTTCGGCGCGTCGAGATAGCCATAGACGTCCTGGTCCTTGAGCTTCTTGCCCTTCAGGAACTTGGTCACCGCCTGAACCTGCTGCCAGGTCTTCGGCACGCCCCATTCACCTTCGCCGCCGCCGTCCTTCCAGGCCTTGGCGAGGTCGGCATCGGCGAACACGTCGGTGCGGTAGTTGAAGTTGTGCGCGTCGCCGTCGACGGTCACGCGGTATTGCTTGCCGTCCCAGGTGCCGACCGGCGGCTTCAGATAGCTGACCAGATCGTCGAAATCGATCTGGGTCTTGACCCAGTCGGGCATTTCCGACGTCAGGCCCTTGCCGCAGACATCGCCTTCGAACGGCGCGCCCATTTCGATGATGTCGAAGTCGACGGTCCCGGTCGCGATCGACTGCTGCAGGCGGGCGTTGTAGTCGGCCTGCGCCAGGTCGATCCAGTTGATCTTGGCGCCGGTATAGGTCTCCCATGGCTTCAGGAAGCCGCGGAACAGCACATTGTGCAGGTTCTGGTTGTTGAGACCCATGAAGGTCAGCTCGACGCCGGCGAATTCGCCTTCCTTGACATTGGCCTTGGTGGCTTCGAGGCAGAGTTCACCGACCTTCTGGAAATCGGCGTCCGTCGGCTGGCCTTTGCCGACGCCGGGGATCTGCAGGATTTTTGTGCGCAATTCGCTTGCCGCGGAGGCCGGGCGCGTCAAGGCGCCAAGTCCGGCGCCGGATGCGGCTGCGATCGCGGCCATGCTTGCCGCACCCTTCAATATGTCGCGCCTTGTGGCGCCGGCTCGAACCAGTTTGTCGTAAAGACCCGTTCTCATCGCCTATTCCTCCCAGAACATCAGTGTGAATAAATCGGCCAACTGTCGGACGCCGGAGCGCCAACGATGCTCCCGTTTCGGAAACGAATTAGGCAGGACCCCACCCTGCGTCGATTGAGGTTCCGATTGCGGATCGGGCACCGACATTTTTGACCAGCGCCTGCCACTATTCTCACAACCCAACGCCGTGTCAACGAGAGCTGGTTTTTATCTATAAGGGACCGACTTGCCCTGGCAGGTCGCGTTGGTTAGCTTCTGCGCCTACGGCTAATGGAGCCGATGGGGGAGACATGGCGCAAGTCGCGATCAGCAAGGTGGCCAAGGCCTTTGGAACGGTCAAGGTTCTGCACGAAGTCAGCGTCGATATATCGGACGGACAGTTCGTGGTGCTGGTTGGCCCCTCGGGTTGCGGCAAGTCCACGCTGCTCAGGATGGTGGCCGGGCTGGAGACCGTCTCCGCCGGCACGATCGCCATCGGCGACCGCGTCGTCAATCATCTGCCGCCGGCCAAGCGCGACATCGCCATGGTGTTCCAGAACTATGCGCTCTATCCGCATAAGACGGTCGAGCAGAACATGGCCTTCGCGCTCAAGCTCAGGAAAACCGATCCGGCCGTGGTCGCCGAGCGGGTCAAGCGCGCCGCCGACATCCTCGACCTCAATCCCTATCTGAAGCGCTATCCCCGCCAGCTTTCCGGCGGCCAGCGCCAGCGCGTGGCCATGGGCCGCGCCATCGTGCGCAATCCGCAGGTGTTCCTGTTCGACGAGCCGCTGTCCAATCTCGACGCCAAGCTGCGCGTGCAGATGCGCACCGAGATCAAGGA
>NZ_RZQA01000380.1:0-5883 GCF_004022915.1 Mesorhizobium sp. M7A.F.Ca.US.006.04.2.1 | reverse complement strand
GCGCTCGGTGTAGATCGAGGCGCCATAGACGGTCTTGCCGTCGATCTCGCGCTTCTGGAAGAACTCGGCGACCTGCTTCAACTGGTCGAAAGTGGTTGGCGGGCCGAGATCCCAACCGTACTTCTCCTTGAATTCCTTCTGCAGTTCCGGCTTGGAGAACCAGTCCTTGCGGTAGGTCCAGCCGACGACGTCGCCCATGGCCGGCAGCGCCCAGTAGTTCGGCGTGTTCTTCGGCCATTCCGAATAGCCGACGACGGTTGCCGGCACGAAATCGTCCATGCTGATCTTCTCCTTGTCGAAGAAGTCGTTCAGCTTGACGTAATGGCCGTTCTCGGCAGCGCCGCCGATCCACTGGCTGTCACCGATGATCAGGTCGCACAATTTGCCGTGCGAGTTCAGTTCGTTGAGAAAACGGTCGGCATAGTTGGTCCACGGCACGAACTCGAATTTCATGCCGATACCGGTTTCCTTGGTAAAATCCTTGGACAGTTCGACAAGTGCGTTGGCCGGGTCCCAGGCGGCCCAGCACAGGGTCAGGTCTTCAGCGTGCGCGACGTTCGCGACGGCTGTCGACGCTGTGATTGCCGAGGTCAGTCCCAACGCCAGTTTCAAGCTCGATTTCATGACTTCCTCCCATTTGCGAAACGCGCCCGGATGACGGTTTCAAAAAGCCCTCAACCCCTCTCCTCAGGGGCCCAAACATGGCTGCGCGGTTACACTGCAGATGTTTAGTAATTTGTTTAGTGATGCAATTTTTACTAAACAAGGCAAGCGAATTCGTTGCTGCGCCGCAGCATGCTTATGGCGATGTCTGAAAACGTTGGGAAAAGCGCGGGTCGCTGGCTGGTTTACCGAAGCTGTTCAGGCCGATTCTGACCGGGACGTGGGGCAGGCTCGGCTTTCAATCTACCCTTCTGGTGCTCACCATCACCTTGCGGATCGCCGGCGCCGGCGGCAGCAGCGCGCGGATATCGGCGAACGGGAACGACGGTTCGAAACGGAAGGCTTCGGCCGATGAGCCTTGCGCGCCGTTGCACTGGCCGGCGCGAAAGGCGTTCTGTGTCCGCGCAATGTCGACGAAGCGGTCGGGATCCTGCGATTGATGCATGCGGATCGCCTCGGCCTTGACGTCGGCATGGGCGGAAATGTCGACATAGTGCGTCGGCGAAAAACCGGTGCCGCCCATCGTGTCGGCATGCAGCACTGGGACGGCGAAAGACGCCGCGATACGAACGCCGTCCGACAGCGCGCGATGGTCTGCATGATAATCGTTGGGCGCATGCGTGATCACCAGATCCGGGCCGATTTGACCGATCAGTGCTTTCAGAGCTCCAATCAGCGCTGCATCGGCCACCAGCTCGCCGTCCGGGAAGTCGAGGAAGCGTGGCACTGCGCCTACCAGCGCGGCCGCGGCCGTTGCTTCGTCGCGACGGACACGAGCGAGAACAGCGGGATCACTTGTGCCGCCCCTGGCACCATCCGTGGCCATGGCAAAAGTGAGTTCTGCGCCTTGCGCAGCATAGGCGGCCATCGTACCGAACATGAAGATCTCGATGTCGTCCGGATGCGCACCGAGCGCCAGGATTTTCAAACCACTCTCTCCCCGGAATTGGAACAACGTGACGAACGGAATCCTGCTCGCCCTGATCGCCTACGCAAGCTATTCGGGTAGCGATGCCGTTGTCAAAAGCCTGGGCGGTCAGCTCACGATCTTCGAGATCGGCTTTTTCATAACCTTGTTCGCGGGCTTCTTCCTGTTCTTCACGCGGCCCGCGGGCGAACGTTGGCGCGATTTCTGGCGCACCAGAAGGCCATGGGCGGTGCAGGCGCGTGCCTGGGCGGGCATCGCTTCCGGCGTGCTCAGTGTCTACGCCTTCACCACCATTCCGCTGGCCGAGTCCTATGCGTTGATATTCCTGGCGCCGCTCTGCGTCACCATTCTCTCCACGGTGATCCTCAAGGAGAAGGTCGGCCCCTGGCGCTGGCTGGCGGTGGTCGCCGGTTTCGCCGGTGTCATGCTGGTGGTGCGGCCGGGCTTTCGCGAGCTCAATCTCGGCCACCTTGCCGCCTTCGGTGTTGCCTTCCTCGCCGCCACCAGCGTCATCCTGATGCGCTCGCTGGCGCAGCAGGAAAAGCGCACCACCATGCTCGGCGTGCTGGTCGGCTACGGCCTGCTGTTCAACGGCATCGGTGCCGCCGCCACCTCGTTCACCGTTCCCGACGGCAAGCAGTTGCTGTGGTTGGTGGCGGCCGGTGCCTTCACAGCAGGTGGACAATTCCTTCAACTGCTGGCCATGAAATACGCGCCTGCCAACCGGGTCGTGCCGACGCATTATTCGCAGATCGCCTGGGCGGTGATCCTCGGCGCGTTGTTTTTCCAGGAATATCCGGACGGGCTGTCGCTGGTTGGCCTGGCGGTCGTTGGCGGCGCCGGCCTGTTGACCATGGTGCGTGAGGAAGCGCGGCTGGGGACCGTGCGCTGGAACCCGTTTTCGCGTACCCGGCTTTGAACCGACTCTGGTTGCGCCGTGGCCGTAACCGCTGATATGCGGGCGCCATGACCACAAAACCCCTGCCGGAGCTTCCTGTGTCCGTCGTGCTGCCGGCGCTGAGGGAAGCGCTTGGCGATGGCAACAGCGCCGTGCTGGTGGCGCCGCCCGGCGCTGGCAAGACCACGCTGGTGCCGCTGGCGCTGCTTGACGCGCCTTGGCTCGGCGCCGGCAAGATCATCCTGCTTGAACCGCGCCGCCTCGCCGCTCGCGCCGCCGCTCGCCGGATGGCTGAGTTGCTTGGTGAGGAACCCGGCGCCACCGTCGGCTACGCCATGCGCATGGAAAACCGCATTTCGGCAAAGACCAGGATCGTGGTCGTCACCGAAGGCGTGCTGGCGCGCATGATCCTCGACGATCCCGAACTGCCCGGTGTTTCGGCTGTCATTTTCGACGAATTCCACGAGCGTTCGCTCGACGGCGATTTCGGTCTCGCTCTGGCGCTCGACGTGCAGGGGGCGCTCAGGCCGGATCTGCGCTTGGCTGTGATGTCGGCGACGCTCGACGGCGCGCGCGTCGCCAAACTCATGTCGGGCGCGCCGGTCGTCGAAAGCGAGGGTCGCGCCTTTCCCGTCGATATCCGTTATGACGAACGGCCGGCCGGCATCGCCATCGAGGACGCGATGGCCAAGGCGATCCGCGCCGCCCTTGCCGACGAGAGCGGCAGCGTCCTTGCCTTCCTGCCCGGCCAGCGCGAGATCGAGCGCACCGCCGAACGGCTGGCCGGCAAGGTCGGCACCGATACCGACATCGTCCCGCTCTACGGCATGCTGGACGGCAAGGCGCAGGACGCGGCGATCAAGCCGGCAACATCGGGCCGCCGCAAGGTGGTGCTGGCCACCTCGATAGCCGAAACCTCGATCACCATCGACGGCGTGCGCGTCGTCATCGATTCCGGCCTGTCGCGGCTGCCGCGCTATGAGCCGGCCAGTGGCTTGACCCGACTGGAGACCGTGCGTGTCAGCAAGGCTTCCGCCGACCAGCGCGCCGGCCGTGCCGGGCGCACGCAGCCAGGCGTCGCCATCCGGCTGTGGCGGGCCGAGCAAACGGCTGCACTTCCTGCTTTCACGCCGCCGGAAATCCTTGAGGCCGATCTGTCCGGACTGCTGCTCGATTGTGCTGCCTTCGGCGTTGCCGATCCGTCAGCGCTTGCTTTTCTCGATCCGCCGCCTGTTCCGGCCCTCAATGAGGCAAGGGGGCTACTGCGCGCGCTGGATGCCATCGACCACACGGGGCGCCTGACGGAGGCGGGTGCAGCGATGCGCAAGCTCGCTCTGCCGGTGCGGTTGGCGCATATGGTTGCCGAGGCATCCCGGAGCGGCCATGCCTTCGAGGCGGCAATGTTCGCCGTGCTCCTCACCGAACGCGGCCTCGGTGGCGACGGCGCCGATCTGGAGCGGCGGCTGATGCGTTTTCGCGGGGAAAGATCTCCGCGCGCTACCGCCGCCAAGCAACTCGCCGAAAGGCTGGCAAGGCAGGCTGGCGGGGCGAAGGGCAGCGAAGCTGCGGCGGGCGGTCCCCTGCTCGTGCACGCCTGGCCGGATCGGGTGGCGAAGGCGCGTGGCGAGCGTGGCCGTTTCGTGCTGGCCAACGGCTCCGGCGCCATGCTCGACGCCGCCGATCCGCTGGCGGGCGAGCCGTTTCTGGTCGTCGCCGACCTGCAGGGCAAGGCACAGAATGCGCGCATCACGGCGGCAGCGGCGATCGGCGAGGACGATGTCCGTGTCGCGTTGGCGGACAGGATCGAGGCGCGCCGTGAAACGAGCTTCGATCGGGACAAGCGCGCCGTGCGTGTACGTGAAACCGTGCGCCTTGGCGCCATCACGCTCGCCGAGCGCATGCTGCCGCCGCCAACGGGGGCCGACGCCGACCGCGCCGTCCTCGATGCCGTGCGCCAGCACGGGCTGTCGCTGCTGACCTGGAGCAAGGAGGCGCAAACGCTGCGCCAGCGGCTTGGCTGGCTGCAGCGCGGCCTGGGCGCGCCATGGCCCGATATGGCGGATGACGCGCTCGTCGAGCGCCTCGACGACTGGCTGCTGCCTTACCTCGCCGGCGCGGCATCGTTTGCCGCCATCGATGCAGGTGTTGTCTCGGCCGGACTGGCCAGCCTCGTGCCGCATGATCTGCAGCGCAGGATCGATACGCTGGCGCCAACCCATTTCGACGCTCCGTCCGGCAGCCATGTGCCTATCCGCTATGACAGCGAATGGCCGGTGCTGGCGGTTCGCGTGCAGGAACTGTTCGGGCTCGACCGGCATCCCGCCATCGCCAATGGCACTGTGCCGCTGACGCTCGAACTCCTGTCGCCGGCGCACCGGCCGATCCAGACGACGCGCGACCTGCCCGGCTTCTGGCGCGGCTCCTGGGCCGACGTACGCGCCGACATGCGCGGCCGCTATCCCAAGCATGTCTGGCCGGAAAACCCGCTGCTCGCCGCCGCCACCGCCCGGGCCAAGCCGCGCGGGACCTAGCCTTTGGAGCTTCGCGGCTGTAATTCATGGCCATGATCAACGTTTTGCGTTCGCCCGATTTCCAGCAGAGCCAGAGACTGCGCCTCAACACGCTAATCCGGTTGCGATGGCTTGCCATTGTCGGTCAGAGCCTGGCGGTGCTCGTCGTCGCCTATGGGCTGAAGTTTCCGCTGCCGGTCAGCCTCTGCTTTGCCCTGATCGCCTGTTCGGCCTGGATGAACCTGTTTCTCGCCTTTCGCTTTCCGGCGGCGCACCGGCTCACGCCGCTTGCGGCCTTCGGCATCCTCATCTTCGACAGCCTGCAGCTTGCCGGCCTGCTCTACATGACCGGCGGCCTCACCAATCCGTTCTCGCTGCTGATGACCGTGCCTGTCGTCATTTCGGCGACATCGCTGCCCCTGCGCCTGACTGCCATCCTCGGCGGGCTGGTCATGTCGGCGGCGACCTTTCTGGTCTTTGTCCATCTGCCGCTGCCCTGGCATGAGGATGCGCCGCTGGCCATGCCTTTTCTCTATGTCGCCGGCATGTGGATGGCGGTGCTGTCCTCGATCGCCTTCACCGCCATATATGCCTTCCGGGTGGCCGCCGAAGCCCGGCTTCTGGCCAATGCGCTCGCCGCAACAGAGCTGGTGCTGCAGCGCGAGCAGCACCTTTCGGCGCTCGACGGGCTGGCCGCCGCGGCCGCGCACGAGCTCGGCACGCCGCTCGCCACCATCGCGCTTGTCGCCAAGGAGATGGAAAAGGCGCTCGGCAAGGATCCGAAATACGGGGAAGACGTGACGCTGTTGCGTTCGCAGAGCGAGCGTTGCCGCGAGATTCTCAAGCGGCTGACCAGCCTGTCCTCGGAGGGTGAGGCGCATCTT